>NZ_JADYTF010000049.1 GCF_021530995.1 Bacteroides caecigallinarum | reverse complement strand
CGCCGGTCGCCGGCAATTGAAGCAAGCTTCAATCCCGCTGCCCCTCGACTTGCATGTGTTAAGCCTGTAGCTAGCGTTCATCCTGAGCCAGGATCAAACTCTTCATTGTAAAATATCTTATACATCCATTAAGGATGCGTTCTTGTCTCTGTTCAGGATACCGTATCTTTATTATATAATTGACGGTTTATTCTTTTTTCATCACACCATATATATAATGTGACGCTTGTACTACATTCTGTTTGTTTATTTAAAATCTTTCAAAGAACTTTCTTTCGTTTTGAAAGCGAAAGCGTTTGCAAGGTAAGCGATTTATTTTTAACCACCAAATTTTTTCGAATATTTTTTCGAAAAAATTTCGAGAATAAAAACCGAAGGAACATTTCTCGCTCCCTTGTATACTAACAAGGTAAGATACTCAAGAACCTTACAACAGCTCTACCACCTTCTCAACATTTCAACTTAACTGCCTTCCCTCTCGAAAGCGGATGCAAAGGTACGCACTTTTTTCTTTCCTGCAATAATTTGCACAATTTTTTTTCAAAAAAATTATGCCGAAAAACATAACTTACTGTTAATCAATGAAATAAAAATTACACCTTAGAAAATACATACACATTAATATATATAAAACAAGGCCATACCTGTATCACACAGACACGACCTCAGGAAAGAAAGAGAGTGTTTTTATTAATTTAAATACTTATATTCATTTAATTAAGCCATATCTTCAATTGAAAACACAGAACTTATTTCATTAAAAAAGTCATGTGATATTTCCTGAAGATTTTCTATTGCTTCATTTTCAGTCTCACCATACGCACAGCATTGACTGTAATCAAGCAAGTAAGCATAAAACTCACCATTAGGCAAACTTTCTATTACATAATTAACTTCATTCATATTCAGTCCTCCTTTTTTAAGACAGTGCAAAATTAATTATGCCGTATTACAAACAGAATAACAGGATGTTACGATGATATTAATTTAAATTATCACTTTCTATCTTTACTATGAAACACCTCTACCAAGAAAGCTACAATCATACCTAATCCACCACCAAACAAAGTACTGGCACCGTATATAATTGAAGCAGTTTCTCTAACTTGTCTATTCGCTTCATCAATCCAATACTCAGGCAAGGAATTACATATGATGATATATCCAATCAAGATACCAAGCCCTAAACCAAGCAACAGACATCCGAAACGAAGTGCAGAATATGAAGATGACATATTAAGTCCCTTAAACTTTCCCTCTGTCAGAGAATTTTCAGAAAGTTTGTCTATCAACATCTGTCGTTCTTTTCTTCCTACAAAAAGTTCGAATAACTTGTAAATTGTCCCGAAGACAATGGCCACATTAGCCACAATCATTAATTCTTCCATAAATACGATATTTTAATATTGAAAATTTGTTCCTTTGCTATGTTAGACGACAGATAGGCAAAAAGGTTACACTAAAAAATAAAAAATTATATCAGATGTAACCTAACAGTAGTTCTTGCGTCTAAATAGACAAATGAAAAATGACGAGCAAGATATCATAAAAAGAATATTGTCAGGAAAGACAGATGATTTTGCATATTTTCTTGACACATACGGGCAGCAAGTTTTCAATCTTATTGTCCGTATAGTTCGATGTGAGTATGACGCCGAGGAACTGACACAAGACACATTCATGAAATGTTTTGAGAGTCTCTCATCTTTCAATGCCAAAAGCAGTTTCTCTACATGGCTTTACAGGATAGCCTACAATACAGCCATATCATTTACCAGGAAAAAAGAAACCGAAGTAAACGTATACGATGAAAATATATGGAACACAATATCCGATACGGAAATTGACGATACAATGAACGACGAATCGGAAGAAAACATCAAAAGACTACAGAAAACACTTTCTATGCTTCCACCTGACGAAAGAGGCTTGATTACATTATTCTACGAACAGGAGAAAACGATTCAGGAAATCGGGCAAATACTGAATGCCAAAGAGAGTTCTATAAAAGTAAAACTACACAGAATAAGAAAAAAACTGTATATTCTAATGAAGAAAGAGGAGGAACTATAATGGGAAAAGTTATAAATACAGATAATCTCAAGGCCGAAAATACAGACAGATGCATCAGAAAAGCCATCAGTATGCAGCCACAATTCCGTCTGCCGAGCAACTTCAGTTATAAAATGATGGAAAAAATAAACGAGAAAGTCATACTTCAGGAAAAACGACGCGAAAAACGAACATTAATTGCTATCATCATAACATCACTATTGATGGTTGCAACATGCATAGTAATCATTCTCAACTATACAAACATAAAATTGGCAGACATAACAAACAGATTATCAAATATTTCTACTCCATCTGAAGTCTTGTTCTACCTGCCAATGTTAATTACTTTACCATTATTATTCTGGTTTAATTACTGGCTCCGCAAAAGGTTCGGGTATCTACTAAAGAGATAGTTTTTTCAGGCAATACCCAAAAGTTCTATCTCGAAAACTAAAGTTGAAAACCCAGGTATAGGCCCGGACGTACGTGTTCCATATCCAAGTTCATATGGGATATACACCATCCATCTGTCGCCCACATGCATCTGCTTCAAGGCTATGCGCCAACCGTCTATCACGTCCGTAAGCCTCAGGGCCTCAGGGCAACTGCGCTTCCATGAATTGTCAAACTCCCTGCCGTTTATAAGCGTTCCTCGATAATGTACGGTAACTATACTTCTATCAACAGGCGAAACCTTACCATCACCACTGTTGATAACTTTATAAAGAATGCCGGAAGGATGAGTTACTACACCTTCTTCCGCAGATATTTCCTTCAGAAATTCCTGATTCTTTATCTTATACTCTTCTTTTTTTGCCATAAATATGTTTTTTGTTCTGCGCAAAGATATACACAGGAAAGAAAAAACAAAAAAAATCGGAGGACAAGATACATTAATATCCCATCCTCCGAACATTATTTATTATTCAGATATTATTTTCTGTAATTCAGAAGCTCTTCAGCACTGAACTTACGGATAAAGTTGAAATGCTTTTCAACTTCAGACTCGGCATAGTTAACATATACGTTAAGTGACTGAGCGAACAGTTCAGGAGCCTTAGTAGCATCCTGGAGCAACAGATGACTCATTACGCACACAGCAGACATTTCGTACAGACGACGTGCAACGAAATCAAGCAGTTCCTGGTTCTGAGCTTCCTTTACAGCGTTAGTACAAGCCTCTAGCTTGCGAGTCATGTCCTTAATTCTGTTCATATAGCCTTCGAATTCAGGAGCGCAAGGAATCAGTTCATACTCATGAAGAGTAGCAGCGTATGCACCGTTAGTTACATAACGGATAGCTGCAACTGTCTGCAACTGAGTAGTTCCTTCGTAGATACTTGTGATACGGGCATCACGATAAATACGCTGACAAGCATATTCCATCATGAAACCTGAACCTCCGTGTACCTGAATACAGTCGTATGCATTCTGGTTGGCATATTCAGAGTTCATACCCTTGGCAAGAGGAGTGAAGCTGTCGGCCAATTTAGCATATTTCTTCTGTTCCTGGCGTTCTTCAGGAGTAAGTTTGCGTTCGCGTGCGATATCATCAAGAGCCTTGTAGATATCTACATAGCGTGCAGTCTGATACAAAAGGGCACGACCTGCATCAAGTTTAGCCTTGATAGTAGCAAGCATATCATATACAGCCGGGAATTCAATGATAGCCTTACCGAACTGCTTACGGTCTTTAGCGTATGCCAAAGCCTCATCATATGCAGCCTGGCTCAAACCTACTGACTGAGCGGCAATACCCAGACGGGCACCGTTCATAAGCGCCATAACATACTTGATAAGTCCCAACTTGCGTTCACCGCAAAGTTCTGCCTTTGCATTCTTGTAAACAAGCTCACATGTAGGAGAACCGTGGATACCAAGTTTATTTTCAATACGGCGTACATCTACACCACCGTCGTTCTTGTCGTAGATAAACATAGAAAGGCCACGACCGTCGTGAGTTCCTTCTTCCGAACGTGCAAGCACAAGGTGCAAGTGAGCATCACCATTAGTGATGAAACGCTTCACACCGTTCAGACGCCAGCAGTTGTTAGCTTCATCATATGTAGCCTTAAGCATAACGCTCTGAAGGTCGGAACCAGCATCCGGCTCAGTCAAGTCCATAGACATTGTTTCTCCTGCACAGATACGAGGAATGAAGCGGCTGTGCTGGTCTTCATTACCGAACTCATAAAGAGTCTCGATACAGTCCTGAAGAGACCAGATATTACCGAAACCGGCATCAGCCTGTGCCACGATTTCCGCACACATAGTATATGGAGTGATAGGGAAATTAAGACCACCGTAACGGCGAGGCATAGTCATACCGTTAAGTCCTGCCTTAACCATAGCATCAAGATTTGCTTTTGTACCAGATGCATATTCCACACGTCCGTTTGCACAGTGAGGACCTTCTTCGTCTACGCCTTCAGCATTGGCAGCAATCACCTCGCCTGTTATTTCGCCTGTTATTTCAAGCACTTTATCATATGAATCGATAGCATCAGCATAGTCCTGTGGTGCATAATCGAATTCTTCTTTATCTCTATAATCGCGTTCTTTCAACTGACAGATACGCTCCATCAACGGATTGTTCAAGTGAAACTTGAGTTCCGGATGTTCTGTATAAAAGTTTGCCATTATTTACTGTTTTTCTTATAATACTTAATCATTTTCGGAATCACTTCTTCCACTGTTCCGTTAATCACATAGTCGGCTATCGCATTGATAGGAGCATTCTCATCATTGTTTACAGAGATGATGATACCTGCATCCTGCATACCTGCAATGTGCTGAATCTGACCAGAGATACCACATGCGATATACAATTTAGGATGTACAGTCACACCTGTCTGTCCGATCTGACGGTCATGGTCGCAGAAACCGGCATCGACAGCAGCACGGCTTGCACCTACCTCGGCATGAAGTTCTTTTGCAAGTTCGAACAACATGTCGAAACCCTCCTTAGAACCCATACCGTAACCACCTGCGATGACGATAGGAGCAGCTTTCAGATTATGTTTGGCTTTTTCTACGTGGCGGTCAATAACCTTAACAACATAGTCTGTTTCAGGAACAAACTTAGCCACATCATGACGAATCACTTCACCCTGATAGTTTTCATCAAGGATTTCTTTCTTCATCACACCCTCACGCACTGTAGCCATCTGAGGACGATGTTCAGGATTGATGATAGTAGCAACGATGTTACCACCGAAAGCAGGACGAATCTGATAAAGCAGATTTTCGTATGTAATACCTGCCTTCTTATCCTCATGACTACCAATTTCAAGCTGAGTACAGTCGGCAGTCAGACCGCTTGTCAATGCAGAAGAGACACGAGGACCGAGGTCACGACCGATAACGGTAGCACCCATAAGGCAGATCTGTGGCTTTTCCTGCTTGAAAAGATTTACAAGAATAGATGAATGAGGAAGAGAAGTATAAGGGAACAGCCCCGGAGCATCAAACACGTGAACACGGTCAACTCCATACGGCAAAACTTGTTTTTCTACATCAGTAAGGTCGCTTCCGGCACAAATAGCTTCAAGCTGGCATCCCAACTCATTGGCTAACTTACGACCTTTAGTCAAAAGTTCGAGACTTACATCGGCAACATGGCTGCCTTCCATCTCACAATATACAAATACATTATTCATAGTCTTATCCTATAGTGTGGTTAGCCAAAAGTTCAACAATAAGGTTTTCTACATCAGCATCACTTCCTGTGATAGTCTTGCTTTCCTTAGCTTGGAAGATAATGTTTTCAATCTTCTTCACCTTTGTAGGAGAGCCTGATAGACCGCACTGCTTGGTATCACCATCAACGTCAGCCACACTCCATTCAGTGATATTCAGATATGGACGGCTTTCGTAAAGCGAAGCGTATGGAAGTTCAGCACCTTCTTTTGTAATGGCAGCCTTCTCCTGTGCGCCAAGAGCACGTTTATATTTCTGAACCAGTTTAGCATTGCGTGGACGGCAAGGAGCTGCACTACCGTTTACTGTAAGCACTATAGGCAACGGACCTTCAACTGTTTCCACACCACCGTCGATATGACGTTTCACGCGGATACGTCCGTCTTTAACTTCCTGAATTTCCTCTACGTAAGTAATCTGAGGCAATCCAAGTTTTTCAGCAACCTGAGGACCAACCTGAGCAGTATCACCATCGATAGCCTGACGACCACCAACTATGATATCATACTCGCCAATCTTACGGATAGCAGTTGCAAGAGCATAAGAAGTAGCCAGTGTATCAGCACCTGCAAATGCGCGGTCAGTAAGCAGATATCCGTTGTCAGCACCTCTATATAAACCTTCACGGATGATTTCGGCAGCACGTCCAGGACCCATAGTCAACATAGTCACAGTAGAACCCGGATGAGCATCTTTCAATCTGAGAGCCTGTTCCAAGGCATTCAAGTCTTCCGGATTGAAAATTGCCGGAAGAGCAGAGCGGTTAATTGTACCGTCTGCATTCATGGCATCTTTCCCAACACACCGAGTATCAGGAACTTGTTTTGCCAATACTACAATTTTTAAACTCATTAGATAAAATATTTTGGTATTAGTAATTTTCTGACGGCAAATTTAATGAAAGCATTTATACTACAAAACGAAATGCAACAAAATATGCACAAAACTGGACAATATGAGCAAAGAGAATAGGATGACATACGTAAAAACATGTCTGTATTCCATCTAAACATCGTTTTAATAAATGTTGACATCTTGACCGCTGTTATACTTTTTTATCCTTTCTCTTTCCTCGAAAAAAACGTGGGCAAATTTCATATAAAACTTGCCCACGTTTGAGATTGAATTTGCCCACATTCAAGATTCAATGTGTATAAGTTTGAAAAAACACTTTCTTGACTGGTCTAAGGTAATATTTTACAGTTTTTCCAGCCTTATAGAAGTTAAGTTTTCCATAAAGTCCAAATGTATACTCCCCATCTTCGCACAAATACCTACGGGAATCATCTGTATAAAAAATATTTTGACCATTCCTCTCCAATAATGTATTAAGTCCGGCAAGTTCGGCAGAAAACTCTTTATAAAACTCTTCGGCTTCTTCTCTGGTGAAAGTTCTCCATCCAGAGATACCATCAATCTCATAACCATCAAGAATTTCCATTGCCTCTCCTTCTGCATAAATCTGAAACCATTGGTCGGGAGAAATAATTGTTGCCTGCGCTTCACCTGCTCCTGTCTCTTCCACTTTCCATACATAAAATGATTCCCATATTGAATTAGACGATGGAATATCATCTACATACAGGATATCATCTTCATCAACATTTTCATCATCATACGGTTCATCATTGTCATTATCTGAATCACTAAAATCTTCTTCAAAATCCATAATAATTTCCTCTTCATCTTCCCAACCGCTTATAAGGAAATCTCCATCGATACTTAAGCTCTCATCATATTCACCTGTAAATTTATATGGTTTCCCAACCGACAGACCTTCAGAAAATGTGTATTGATATTTCTTCACTGTTTCATCTCCATAATCCATACTAACGGTGACAGTAGTCTTCTCTCCTTCAGATGGAAATATATATTTTTGACCAGAAATCCATTTCCCATTATTTTCAGTACACTGCACAAACGCAGTTTGAGTTCTGCCAGAAAAACCTCCTTCAACATAATACCCACAACAAACAGGAGAAATCTCAACACTCAGACTCTTAACCCCAGAAGGAATATTACTGAATTCAAATTCAGTAGAAGAAACTATATATTCAGGTATAAAGTTTATTTCTGTCTGCTTTTCAATATTTAATGTAGAATGTGCAGACAATACAGGCGTAACTGATACACCTGATTCATTCATAGCCACCATAGGTTTACCGTTTATATCGTTCATCAGAGTGAAATCATCCTTATTAATCCCCATAAAAGCATTAACAGAATATTCGCCCTTATCAACCTGTGCCAATATTCCTTCACCTTCTCCGAAATAAAACTCTGTAAGGGCTGAGGTAACTTTATCCACACAAAATATACGGACAGGATATTCAATATCAAACAAATCCCCACTCATATTTTTCCGGAAATTCAAATAGACATTTACTTTTTCCTCTTCATCCGAAGAACTTTCTCCTCCACTTAAAGTGTATTTGCTGCATGAAGAAAATAAGGTAACAAACAATAGTAATAACGGATATAATTTCATTCTAAAAAACATAAGATATCTTGAATCGAAAAATTTACTCCCCTAATATATATCTTATTTTTTAAAGAAAATGCTATATACTGCCTATTTTAAAACAGTATATAGCAAAAAAAGGATGATTTAACAACAAATCAATATGTCAGTGCCGGATCATGATAGACATCGAAACATGGATAATGCGGTAAAGGCTCAGGAGTACAGAACTCTACTCCATCGAATATAGGATCATTAATTTGTTTTGGCTCGACAAAACGAATCTCTGCATTATCACCGTCAAATCTGAAATCAAACTTACCATCACGATATGTATATGTAAGTGTTCCCTTACCTATCTTTACACTTGTCTGAAGGCTCATAATTTCCTTTGGAAGATTTGGCTCGATAGTTATCACGCGGTTCATCATATCAGGACGTATACCCAGGAAATACTGATACCATACTCTGAGATGCTCGGCATTACTCCATGCCTGAAGGAATGTACCAGAGCGGTTAACCCACGATTTTCCTTCACGAGGATGTGCATCGGCATTCTCGCTAAGACTTCCAACAGCTCCTTCCACAAGTGCCTGACGGTTCATATTCTGGAACAGCTGCCAGGCAGCCTCAACCTGACCATATTCTATCATACGCTGCATGGCTATACCGTTATTCCAGAGCCATACCGTTCCGTTGTGATAGGCATCATCTTTATGATAGTAATGCCAGTTTTCGTGCTGCGGATGGAATTGTGTGTCCCACTGCGCCAGCGAAGCCACTCCCCATGGATAAGTCAGTTCTTCCCAACAGCGGCGGGTAACCCTTTTCTTGAACTCTTCGTCACCAATCATCTCAAAACAATACAATTGATTTGATCGGAACTGTTTGTCAGGAGTTCCGTCGGAATTAAGATGATCAATAACCATACTGCCTTCCTTATCGCAATAATCATGTTCGAAGTTACTCTTTACTTTATCTGCCATACGAAGCCATCTCTCTGCTGATTCCTTATCACCAACCAGTTCGGCAAGTCTGCTACCGGCTTCAAGTTGTCCATACCACAAAGCCTGAATGTCGTTTGCACGGTTTCCACGCGGAGATCCTGGAATTCCGTTACGTTTTACGTCCATCCATGTATCCGCATCGGCATGAGTAAGGTATCCCTTATCATCAGTAAAGTTCTGGCAGGAAGCATCAATGCTTAACTTTACGGCAGGATATATTTCGCTTACAAAAGCTGTATCACCTGAATACTCCAACAATTCGAACGCCTGTATGACAAAACGTGGTGTTCCATCGGTCGTATTATATAATATACCATCAGGATTTGCACGGTTAGGGATTCGTCCGTATGTAGGCGACTCAGGATTCCTATCCTGGAACTTGGCAAAATCCAGCAATATCTGTTTTGCCACATCAAACTGACCGCTCACCAAACATGTACCGGGCATTGAAATGAACATGTCGCGTCCCCAATACTCGTTGAACCATGGCAATCCGGCATAAATTCCCATACCCTGCTGTTCGGTTACAAGTTCATCGGTAGTCAGCGTAAGCCAATTAATGGCTTTGTCCAATTCCTTGATATTGGAAGATATCGGATTATACTCGGTTATAAGCGAACTCATTCTGTCTGCACGTTTCTTCAACCACTCCTCTCCCTCACTACGGAACTTACCGAGCAACATCTCGCATTCTTCTTCATTGCCGTAAGTGATTATGAAACCTTCAGATGATACGGGTGCCTTTATACCATTGTCTGTAAAAATAAATCCGCAATCAACAGCAGGCGACAACAATATCCTACTATCCCCGTTCTCCTTAGGAGTAAAAAGCAAACCGTTATCATTGCTTTCACTCTCAGACAATAAATCCTGATTTAGGGATATGCCGATACTGTCACCACTAACCTCACTGAGATTTATATACAGAACAGGATAATTATCGACAAGAGAGAAAGTTTCCTTAGCCGAGTCCCATACACGGACTATCTTATTCGGATAGACAGTACATGAAGCCTGTTTTCTGTTCAAAGATTTACCGTCTACAGATAATTGATAGTCTGAAAATATACGTTTTTTCGAGATATTCCAGCCAGACCAGAAAAAGACAGAATCCTGATGCGTAGTGCCGTACCAGAATCCTGATTTCTTGTCGGTGAAGGAATATTCACGATTCTCTGATGATGTTACCTCTACACCTAAAGAATCCAATGGAGAAACCATTTCAGTATTTTCCGTACAAGCAGCAATAACCAGTGAAGCACTGGTTATTGCAAATATGTGTCTATTCAAGAATCTATTCATATCAAAAAATAAATTTATTTTCTGTAAGCAATAGTAGCCGACTGAGGTGCTGCAGCAAGAGTCTTACCCTTGGAATCTTTCAAGCCTTTCTCCGGTGAAATCTTTCCATCGTAACAAACCAAACGATATGTTCCTTCAGGAACTTCCACTTTTGCGGTTTTAGTTCCGGCGTTAAGAATCACTGTTATATCCTTCCACTCCTCACCTTCAGGCTGCCCTTTTATACGGAAGGCCACCACGCCTTCAGTTCCAGGATTTATGAATTCAAGATGTTCATAAACCTTATCGGCTGTACCCAGACGGAATGCAGGATGAGCCTTACGAAGAGCGATAAGCCCTTTTATATATTCGTATGAATCGTTATGCTGCTTTTTCAGACGCCAGTCTATTACATTGATTGAATCAGGACTGTTATATGAATTCTTAACTCCCTTCTTGTCGCGCATCAGTTCATCACCGGTAAAGATGAAAGGAACACCCTGTGATGTAAATACTGCTGTCTCAGCCAGTTTCAGAAGACGCATACGCTGCTTGGTGTCAGCCTTTGGAGCTGTAATGAGAAGACGGTCGCCTATGCAGTGGTCATCATGGCAGCTTATATAGCTTATCATTTGGGTAGGCTGTGCAGTCCATGAAGCCGGATAGTCCTTCAAAGCTTCTTTCAACTGCGGATGAGGTAGTGCAGCAGCAATACCGAACATTACCCCTGATTCATATCCCTTACCTTCAGTGACAAAAGCTCCTTTAGTATCGTCACTCCATGAGCCACGCAAGCTGTCGCGGAACTCATCGCTGAACGCAGCAATACCAGGCATCTGCCATGTATTGGCCTTCATAGCCAACTTTTCTTTAGGATATTTCGGAGCTGCAGCAGCCCATCCTTCACCATAAATGAAGATTGTAGGGTCAATCTTGTCAAGCTCTGCACGGATAGCCTTCATAGTCTCTATGTCGTGTATTCCCATCAAGTCGAAACGGAAACCATCGACATGATATTTCTCTACCCAATGTTTTACAGACTCAACTATGTATTTGCGAACCATTTCACGGTCGCTTGCAGTCTCGTTTCCACAGCCTGAGCCATTGGCAAATGTTCCATCCTCATTCTGACGATAGAAATATCCCGGCACTGTCAATTCAAAATTGCTATCATCGGTATTGAATGTATGATTATAAACCACATCCATAATAACTCTGATACCTGCCTTATGAAGCGACTGTACCATCTGCTTGAACTCACGTATTCTTACTTCCGGCTTATACGGATCTGTAGAATAAGAGCCATCAGGCACATTATAGTTCTGAGGGTCATATCCCCAGTTATACTGAGGTGTATCAAGCTTAGTTTCATCTACAGACGCATAATCGTATGACGGAAGAATATGAACATGAGTGATACCCAGCTCCTTCAAGTGGTCAATACCTGTAGTCTGTCCATAAATATTCCTGGTTCCTTCTTCAGTCAACGCAAGAAATTTTCCCTTGTTATTTATACCCGACAAACTGTCCAATGAGAAATCGCGATGATGCATTTCATACAGAATGATGTCATTAAGGCTTTTCAGTTCAGGACGTTTGTCGTTCTCCCAACCTTCAGGGTCAGTGCTGTTCAAGTCCAATATAGCGGCACGCTTACCATTCACACCTACGGCCTTGGCCATCACTCCCGGGGTATCGTCAAGCCATTTGCCTTCTATACATACATTGAATGTATAGAACTTGCCGTTAAGATCTTCATCGACTTCTGCAGTCCACAGCCCGTTATCTCCACGACTCATTTTCACGGAATTCACTGCCTCACTGCCGATTCCTTCATCAAATATATTGACTCTTACAGCCTCTGCAGTAGGCGCCCACAGCATAAAGTTTGTTGACTCAGGAGTGTATGCCATCTCAGTCCAATCTGAAGCGAAAGACGGATAGTCCGCATACGACTCATACTTATTAGTCTCTCCACAACCTATAGTAGATACTATCAGTGGTAATGTCATCAGTTGTTTTAGTTTTATCATGATATTATCTTAAATTAATTCATAAGAAAATTAGAATATATAATGAAGTCATGCGGATCTATATTAGTATTTTTACCAGCAACATCACTTAACTGTTCTGTGCTAATAAAGTTATAATATTCTCCCCATCCTATAGGAACTTTAGCTGAAGAGTTCTGTTCCTCTGTAGTAAAATTACCTACAATGAAAAGTTTCTTTCCGTCTATACTTTCAATTGAAATATTACGACATCCTTCCCAATAACTTTCGGATACTTCCCATCTGAATGTAGCATCAGAAGAGAAAAGTTGTGGCACTGCATTTCTAAGTTTCAGAATCATAGTATAAGTATCAGCGAGTTTCTTTCTATACTGATCATTCAGATACTCCCAATGCAAAGGCTTACGTCCCGTACGACCATTCTCCTCAATAGAGACGTCGTATCCCATTTCACCAAACTGCCATATCATCTTCGGTCCGGGTACAGTAAGGAAGAAAGCCGTATTAGCAGCCATACTTTTCATTCGGTTTGCCAGATTTGTCTTTAAGTCACCATTACCGTACTCCTTTGCCTTGAAAGCAGTACGTTCCTCGTCGTGGCTCTCCATAAAACTTATATAACCACCGAACCTCATGCCATTAGTTCCTGTATATATACTCTCAAAACCACTGCCTTCACTCCATCCCATACCTGACTGGCAATATGCATAATTGCCATTTCTCCAAAGTTTGAGACCATAGTTGGCAAGTTCCTTTTCCTCTTCATCGCAACAGAAATGCTCCAATATGACAACCGCATTTTCGTTTGCCTCATGGATGGCATCATAATACTCTTTCAGAACAGCAATACGATTATCATCATAATCAGATGCAGTACTTTCACTACATTGACGCTGAGTGAAACCTTTTGTAAGGTCAAAACGGAATCCATCTATCTTGTATTCATCAAGTAAGAATTTGAGGTTTCGTTTTACGAAAGTCTTTACAAGCTCTGATTCATGGTTGAAATCATGGAATACACTATAAGGATGAGGTGCGTCAACATTAAACCACGGATTGTTGGCTGCAGTCTTGTTATTCTTACTGTCCCAATAAAGTTTCGCAAATGGATGTGCTCCCGTAGCATGATTATAAACCACATCGAAGATAACAGCTATTCCCCTGGAGTGACATTCATCAATGAATCTTTTATACATATCCTTTGTTCCGTACGCCTTATCCATAGCAAAAAAGAAACATGGGTTATATCCCCAGCTGTCATTACCATCGAATTCCTGTACTGGCATCAGTTCTATGGCATTTATTCCAAGACCTACCAAATAGTCGAGCTTGCTCATTGCACCATTAATATCAGATGTTGAAGTAAAATCTCTGAGGTGTAACTCATATATAAGGAGATTGTCTTTGTCCTTTATTTTGAAATCATTATTCTGCCATGAATATTCATCCTTATTAATCTTGAATGTGGAAACTATTCCTATACCTTTCTCCGGATAAACCATTTCAGACGAAGGATATGTCGATTCAGGGATATACTTATCATTATCAGGGTCAAGAATCTTCTCGGAATAAGCATCGGCCAGTCTGATTACATCGCCATCTTTAGTTCCTGTATAGTATTGGAAACGATATTCCTTTGCAGGATCCAAGTTTTCAACAGTTATCCACCAGCATCCGGCAGAATTATCTCTATACATCTGTGAAGTTCCGTCATTGGCAAGTGTCCAGTTATTGAAATCACCTAATATGTATGCAAAATCTTTATAATTTCCATTCTTATCCTTATCATAGAAAGCAAAAGTCACACTGCTTCCACCTGAGATGTTTATACCTTCTACTGTCCCTGCCGGCATAGTCTGCTCAATTATAGGAGCAGGCTGGAAAGCTGTATATTTATTATCGGTCACCTCAATAAAAGAGTCTTCCTCTATTCCTTTCTTACTACCATCGGAACTACGTATTACTATACCAAGTTTATTAATAGCAGTCTCACCCGAAGCAAACCATTCTCTTATAGAAGGAGTAAGAGAGATAGACCAGCAATTGTCATCCTTCTTCGTCATTTTACATTTGGCAATGTTCTCGTTCCATTCGGCAGGAACAAAAGCCCATACACCCTCAGTAATAACTCCGGTGTGAATATAAACATCGCCGGTATAGCCGTAAAGCTTTGATTTTACAGGAGCCTTAAAATTAATAGTAAGTTCAGAGTCAGCATCAGGATTTTCAGGTAGCCAGGTGAGTCCTTCCTTTAATGTCTCTTCATTGTCATCTCCTTCATCACTTGAATCATTTCCTGAATTTTCGCTATTCGATTCATCATCAAAAGTCTTGTCCTGGCATGAACTTTGCGTAAATATGAACAATGAGATTAATATATAGAAACCTATTTGAAGAGTCTTTTTCATGGTAGTCAGGTTAAAAAAAGAATTGCCACCCATCGGAACTTTTGTATTCCTCCGAATGGCAATTCATGGATTATAATTAGTTATTATCTTGCAAAGAAGGCAAATTGGCCTGTTATATCATTAAAGAATACATCGTATGTACCTGCTGGAAGTTTAAAGTTAGCTCCATTTAAATCTGCTTTACCAAAAGGAGTATCACCTAAGTTTACACCAGCACCCCAACTTACTGTCCATGCTTTATCTGCATTAAACTTCAGTTCACTTTCACTTTCTACTGTAAAGTTACTTATATACCAATTATGTGGTGCGGCCTTAATCAATTGTACATTATCAACCTGATTCCAACCATTAAATCCACCTACTAAACCAATTGATGTATACTCAGCGACACTTTGGTTCTCTTCTTTAACCATCTCATATTTCATTTCAATGAGATTTAATGTTAATGTATATATTCCATTGTCAGGTGTCTGAATTGCACCAACATTTCCTTGAACTAATTTACCTTCTAGATTTGTATCACCATCAATCTGTGTACCAATGGCATTGTCCCAATTTCCAAAATCAGCTGCCGCCCATATTTTAAAGTTAGGAGTTCCAGCATTATTATTCGAAAAATCTGTTGTATATGTAAAGATACTCTCTTCCAAATTTACAGGATATAAAGCACAACTCTTAGTTCCTGTATTCCAACCTTGTATATTGCCAACAATATAATATTCCGGGATTATCAAAGGTTTTTTAGGTGTAATATTTACAGAAACTCTTTCAGCACTTAAAAACAAAGCTTCTCCATCAATATTCATACTTGCTTCAGCTTTAAGAGCAAGCGTACGCATTTCATCTTTCTTTCCATACAAATCTTCTATAGTTTTCTGCAGTACCTCTACGCTAGCTTTACCTTCCGCATCAACTTCAATCTTACGCCATTCCTCAACATCTTGTTTTGATACATAAGCTGTAAGATTTTCAATTTTACTGCCTTCTACCTGATTATTTACTTGATAAGAAAAAAGTATCACAGAATCTTCTGTTACAGTTTCTAGATTAATATCAGCTGCCGGCGTAATAGTCATGCCTGAAGCTGCAAGAATTTCTTCCTGTTCCCAAGTCTGTGGAGCTGCAACATCTGCATTGAAATCTTCATTACATGAAGCCAAACCTATTATTGCAGCAAATATAGCTGTATATAAAAATTTCTTTTTCATAAATCCATTTTAATTTAGGTTGTCGGGGAAAAATATCCCCGACAACATTTTTATATTATTCTATTTTACCAGTTCCGGCTGTGAAGTTGATATATAGTTTCTGACCAACAGCACCCTGAACACGTGCCTGGTCACCACCATTACCTCTATATTCCAATTTATTATTGAATACCATAAATTCACTCTTCCACCAATTATCTTTATCTTCAGCTATTACGCACGCACGTACTTCACCAGCATTTGTAAACGCAGGAGATACAAAGAATTCGTCTGCAACCTGAGGAACAGTAAATTTCAAAGCTTCTTCCGGAGCCCATTTATCTCCAATTGCAGGTCCAAACAAATATACTGCAGGTTCATTAATATCCATCGTATATCTAAGTTCAGCTCCTTCTATTGCTGCTTTAACAACCAATAGATACCATCCTCCTTTAGTAAATCCAATCTTTCCTGAATTATCTGTTACAACAGCTTCATAATTATCATTAATTGTTGTTTCTGCAAATCCGGCACTAGTTTCTTCTGTTGAAGTTTGACTTAACTTGATACTACTGTTTTCAGGAATAAATATCAATCTCCAGAATTTTCCTTCAACTCCATTTACTGGAACCATCTCAAGTGTATTATCCCAATTCCATTCACAGAAGTCACCACCGATATACAATTTCTTTGGAATCTCAATTGGCGGTAAAGTATATTCCAATTCTGTTTTTATCTCGATAGAATTTGAATAAACAGGCTCTTTAAGATCTGTTACAACAGCTTTTAGTCTTAAATATAAAGGAGTCTGAAGAGGGAAATCATCTTTAACCTTACCTTCTGCTATGAAAAGGTTTGTAGCACAAACTGCCAACTCATTAGTCTTTACCTCCATTTTAGCAGTAGTAAACTGTGTAGGCAACACTTGTACTTTTTCAAAATCATCAGTCAAAGAGATTTCCAAAGTATATGTAACGGCTGCAGTAAAACCATAATCAGGCTGTGAACAAGTCAGCCAAATATGTGAAGAACTGTTCAAGTCGAAAATATTATCAGACAAAGCCGGCTTATTTAAAGTAAACGTTTCCGGCTGGTTATATACAGGATTGGAGTCTCTATCGCTATCGCAAGAAGAGAAAATGGCCATTCCTGCAAGTAATAATGTAAATATCTTATTTTTCATAATTTATACCTTTATAATGTCATTAAAAACAACATAATATTAATATCCGAAGTTTTGTTCAAGATTAGGATTTGCTACCCTTTCTTTTGTTGGTATAGGATAAAGATTTCTGTAAGCATCAAAGTTTGTACCTTCCTTTGTACCACCTTTCCAATCCCAAACATAGTCAGTATTTCCACCGAACTTACCAAATCTGATAAGATCTATACGACGACGTCCTTCGAAAGCAAATTCTCTACACCACTCGTCACAAATATCATTCAATGAATATGTAGGTTGTTTTGTAGCATTTGCTCTATCTCTAAGGTCATCAATATAAGGTTTTGCCTCATTAGGTAGTTCAAGCCTTGTTTTTGCCTCTGCAAGAATCAGATATGCTTCAGCAACTCTCATGAAAGGAACATCCATATCTACAAACTTAGCATCCTTAGGTGTTGCACCTGTAGAATATTTATTTGTAAACTTTGCACAAGAATATCCGTGAGTAAAATTAGAAATGTCTTCAACTTCAAGTTCCCTGTCTTTTCCATAGAACAAAGCACGGTCGTCTTTAGCCTGTCTCACCATTTCATTTTCATCAACATTTGGTGCATCATTGTTAGGGAAGAACATAGTCATCATCTGTTTTCTTGCTCTATTACCTGCCCAGTTTTCACTTGTTCCTGCATTATTCATATCTGTTTTATGAGTTGCAGCAATCAAGAACGTACCGCAACCATAGTTTTGTGTATCTATACCATCCTGAAGTATCGGAAGAATGATTTCATTCTGTGCACCATTGGTATTATTATCACCCATGAACAGATTTTTATATGGTTTACAAAGAGTGTATCCGGATTCAAGTACCTTTTCTGCATAAGTAACTGCCAATCCCCATTGTGGAGTTCCAGTATAAACTTCAGCATTCAGATAAAGTCTTGCCAACAATAACCATGCAGCAGCCTTATCTGCTCTACCATATGTATTTGTTCTAGGTTCTTTCATATCATCCACACACTCTAAGAGTTCTTTCTCTATGAATTCATATATGGTTTTCCTGTCAGACTGTTCTGCCTGCTCTGTAGAAACCTTTACGATAAGAGGTATATTACCATAAAAATCCATTGCATAATAATAATATAATGCTCTTAAGAATCTGGCTTCTGCCCTAAGATCTGTTGCAGTTGCATCATCTACGGTATTCTCAAGGAAATAGTTTGCCATTGTTATACCAAAATATAATCTGTAATACATGGCTGTCATCATTCCGTGTGAAGCATCCCATTGAGCAAAGTTATATTCAGGCACACCTGCATCTCCCCAACAACATACAGCCTCATCGGTAGGCAGTTCGTTCATATTCCATAATTGTCTGAAGAAATCTGATGTTCCCTCGTCTATACCGTCAATGTCACCATTACCTGCAGGTCCGATATTACCTGTTAATGCCATATTAGCATATATCTTTGCAAAAATAGGATCTCTGTTAAATTCAACAGAAGTACTTTTATCTATTGTAGGGTCAACATTCAAGTCACCGATACATGAACTAGTTCCCATGGCCAATGTAAAAGCTACTGCAGGAACCAGATGTTTTAATCTATAGAATTTCATAATTTTCCTTTTAAAGTTAAGTTATTAGAAATTAAGGCTTAATCCAATCATTGAAACCAAAGGACGTGGATAAATGTTATTATCAATACCACCGCTCACTTCTGGATCAAGTCCTTTATATTTTGTAATGGTAAACACATTCTGTACAGTAGCATAAACTCTACCTCCCAACTTACCAATAAGATTATTGAAAGAATATCCCAAAGTTATATTATCACACTTCAAGAATGATGCATTCTGAACAAAATAGTCTGACATAAAATAGTTTCCTATACCTTGGAAATTTTTCTCCAAATGCGGTTTTGCATAGTTGGTAAAGAATCCGGACTGTGCATAAACAGCAGCCTTACCTATATTTGAGTTATTAGACTCTACATTGTTAAATACATAATTATTTAAACTAGCACGAAGAGTGAAACTGAAATCCCAATTCTTATATATCATCTTTGATGATAGTCCCATCAATACATCAGCTGCAGGTTTCTTATAGAAATATCTGTCTTGATCACTTATTATACCATCACCATTACGATCGACATATGTATTTTCGATAGGCATACCCTTTTCATCATATACTTGCTGATATACATAGAAAGAATTGGCAGGATGTCCTACTGCATGAGCCTGAACAGTATTACCAGTTCCACCGGAAATACCTCCAGTAGCAATATAGTATCCTTCCTGATCACCTGTCGTAAGCTCGGTAATTTCATTCTTATTCCATGTCAAGTTATAACTCAAATCCCAAATGAAATCATTGGTCTGAATAACTTTTCCACCAATGGTAAATTCAATACCTGTATTTTCTAACGTACCAACATTGCTCAAAACTGTATTTTTAAAATTAGAACCAGCAGCTACGTTTACAGTCTGAAGCAAATCTCTCGTCTGACGTTTATAGAAATCAATAGAAGAAGTAAATCTACCATTCAAGATTCCAAAATCCATACCGGCATTCCATGTAGTAGTTTTTTCCCATGTAAGATTTGTATTATAAGCATTAGGTCTTGACAATGATCCATCACCGATTATAGGGTAATATGCGTGTTCTTTATTTTCAACATATGAAACAAAGTAACTGTATTCACTAATACCTTCCTGTTGACCAGTAATACCCCATCCTAAACGGAGCTTCCAATCAGACATCCAATCATATTTCTTAGCAAAAGCTTCTTCATTAATTCTCCATGCAAAAGCAAATGAAGGGAATGTACCCCATCTGTTATTCTTATTAAATTTAGAAGAACCATCGGCACGTACTGTGGCTGTAAGCATATATCTGTCTAGAAGAGTATAATTGGCACGTCCGAAGAAAGATACGAGGTAACTTTCGTTAGCCCATTCATTAGTCTTCACGTCATACTTTTGTCCTGCAAGTTCAGTATTATTGTTTGTAGCCTGATAAAATCCCCAACTATCGCTTGTACCTTCTCTATAGAAATGCTGCCATTCATAACCTCCCATCACGTTTATGTCATGGTTCTTCAATTCTTTAGAATATTGTAAATAAGATGTAAGCAACATATTAGATTTATCTATTACATCGAAACTATGTCTTCCATAATAGTTATTGCTAGCTGAACGAGGATCTATATCATTAGTCTGTTTACCGGTTGACAAATCCATACCTGCATTAACGTGGAAATTAAATTCAGGCATAAAATGGAATTTATAATCCAATTCAATATTTCCTATCAATGATTTGGAAGTGGCACGGTTATTCTGAAAATCCAAAGTAGCTACCGGATTCTGTTGTGCCAATGAGTTATATGCCAGAGGCCATGATGAGTCGTTGTACTCATTGTTTCCTGTCCATTGGAAATATCCACCAAAAGAAGTTACGTAATCAGGATCATTATTATATATAGATTGAGTTGGATCAAATGTAGCAGCTGCTCCTACTACTCCACCATCTGCATATCTGTTCTTTGCAATCATACCTTTCAGATTGGCATTAATTTTAAGATGATCATCAAAGAATGTAGGTGCAATACTAAAAGAACCTGTATAACGTTCAAAATTAGATGTCTTGATAATACCGTTTTGATTAGTATAACCAATAGAAACACGGAAAGGTGCACCTTTGATATTACCAGCTGCGGTTATATTGTGGTCAGTACTCCATGCTGCACGATAGATCTGATCCTGCCAGTCTGTATTGGCAGAGCCCAACTTTCCATACTGTTCGCTGTCCTTACCATAAATACCAGCAATGAATTCACGATATTCATTACCATCCATTACGTCCAAAGTTTCTTTCACATTACTCAAAGAAACGTTTCCGTTATACGAAACTTTAACTTTTCCTGATTTAGAACCTTTCTTTGTAGTAATAATGATTACACCATTAGAAGCACGAGAACCGTAGATAGCTGTTGCAGAAGCATCTTTCAATACTGTAAAGCTTTCAATATCATTTGGATTAACCATTGAAAGTGGGTTTGAAAGACCTTGCACTCCCTTATCATCCATTGCAAAACCATCAATAACTATCAAAGGGTTATTAGAAGCATTTAATGAAGATCCACCACGAATACGTATTGTTGAACCGCCACCAGGTGTACCACCATCAGATATTACACTAACACCTGCAATCTTACCTTGCATCATGTCTTGTGCATTTGTTACCAATCCTCTATTCATTTCGTCCGGCTTAATTGCAGTAACCGAACCTGTAAGGTCATTTTTCTTTGCAGTACCATAACCGATAACCACAACATCTTCCAACAATTGAGTATCATCCTGTAGAATAACATTCATCTGTTCAGCTGCAGGAAGCTCCTGAGGCTGATAGCCTATAAACGAAATTACAATAACATCTTCTTTATTAGCCTGAAGAGTGAAAACACCGTCAAAATCAGTGATCGTACCATTTGTAGTACCTTTTACAATAACATTTGCACCAATTACGGGTTCTCCAATTTTGTCTTTCACGACACCTTTGACTGTTATTGCTTGTGCAAAGCCTTGTACAGCCATCAGCATTCCTACCAAACATAATAGCAGGAATTTTCCATTAGAATTTAAGATTTTACTTTTCATTTGTTATTTAATTAAGTGTTAATAAATAGCCTAAATAAAATATACCTATTGAAAACTTAGATTTACCCTAATAAAAACATCTTTCATATTTTGATTTTACAATACCTAATAGGCTGTTCCTACCTTTAAGTAACTGTATAAACCTAGTTTTTACCTTCAAAAATATATTATTCAGATTTTGTATGACTATTTTATTTCTTTAATTGATATAGCATAGCCACCACCTACACCTGCAGTAAGTTTAAGTTTTGACTTGCTTGTCACTTTTTTCTTGGTGATGGTATATGCCTGTGGATTATTATCCCAAGATGTTCCTTTTGCATCAGCATATATAATAGCCTCATATTTCTTGCCTGGAGTCAGGAAATCAAGTTTAAGATCGGATTTGTGTCCGTTATATCCGGCTGTACATCCTACATACCAGTCGTCTGTACCTTTGGCACGACGTGCAATAGTGATGTATTCACCCGGTTCAGCTTCAAGGTAACGGCTTTCGTCCCAGTCTATAGCCACATCCTTAATAAACTGGAAAGCATCCATAAAGCGTTCATAGTTTTCAGGAATGTCTGCTGCCATCTGGAGAGGACTATACATAGTGACATAAAGTGCCAACTGACGTACCAATGTACTGCGTACGCGAGATGTATTTGTAGGATTCATCTTACTGCAATCAAGCTCAAATATACCTGGAGTATAATCCATAGGACCTCCAATCAGACGAGTGAAAGGAAGTATAGTGGTATGATTTACGTTACTTCCACCGAATGATTCATATTCTGTTCCACGAGCTGACTCATTACCAATCAAATTAGGATATGTACGGCACAAACCTGTAGGACGTACTGCTTCATGAGCATTTACCATAATTTTATAGTCGGCAGCCTTTTTAACTGCGTAAAGATAGTGGTCAACCATCCACTGTCCGTAATGATGTTCTCCACGAGGAATAATATCGCCCACATATCCACTCTTTACAGAGTTATATCCGTTATCTACCATAAACTGATATGCTTTATCCATATGGCGTTCATAATTTCTTACAGAAGAAGATGTTTCATGGTGCATCATCATCTTAACCCCCTTGCCAGCCGCATAACGGTGAAGTTCTTTCACATCAAAGTCTGGATAAGGAGTTACGAAATCAAAAACATAATCTTTTGTTTTGCCAAACCAGTCTTCCCAACCTTCATTCCATCCTTCAACAAGTACTGCATCAAATCCGTGTGCAGCTGCAAAGTCAATATATTTCTTCACATTTTCTGTATTGGCAGAATGTTTTCCGTTAGGTTTTGTCTGTTTATAATATGTAATTCCAAGTTTGACGCTAGGAACTTCATCAGTATAAGCCCATGAACCTTTTCCGGTAATCATATCCCACCATACGCCTACATACTTCACAGGATGTATCCATGATGTATCTTCTATCTTACATGGTTCATTAAGGTTTAATGTAACACGAGCAGCCAATATATTACGTGCATCGTCACTTGCTATCACAGTACGCCAAGGAGATACACATGGAGTCTGCATGTGACCTTTATCACCTCTGGCATCAGGTGTAAGCCATGATTCGAAAATCATATTCTTGTCATCAAGATTAAGATGCATGCATGAATAATCCACCAATGCTGCTTCATGAAGATTAATATACAGACCATCATCAGTTTTCATCATAAGAGCTGTCTGAACTCCTGTAGGCGAGAATACATACTGAGATGAATTAGGAGTGATTGCGTCTTTCATTTTTCCACGAATTTCACTCAGACGTGATGTAGTGTAATCATATTCCTGAGTATCATAATCTCCCGGAATCCAGAAAGCCGTATGGTCTCCAGCCATTGCAAACTGGGAATGTTCTTCCTTGATAATGAAATAATTAAGATTCTTCTGCTGAGGAAACTCATAACGGAAGCCTAAACCATCGTTAAACAGGCGGAAACGTATTACTATGTAACGGTCGTTTGACGGCTGGTCAAGCGTAACAGCCAGTTCGTTATAGTTATTGCGAATTTCTTTTTCTTCTCCCCAAACAGGACTCCATGTCTCGTCAAAAGTGGAAGTACTTGTATCTTTAATTTTAAAACCAGTCATAAGATTGGTTTTAGCGTCAAGCTGATCTTTGTCTGTACGTTCCGTCCATTCGAAAGTTGTCTTCTTGTTTGCATCTTCTTTTTTAAGTTCAAGTCCCAATGTACTTGGCTTAATAACCGGGTTATCTTTATAAGAAAGTTCATAAACTGGTGCCCCCTCAGGACTGAGACTAAAATTCATAACAAAATTACCATCAGGAGAAGTAAGTTTCTGGGCATTTACTGCCATAGCGAAACAAATACATGATGTTAATGAAAAAATACTTTTAAGGTTCATAGCTTTTCAGGTATTTAAGTTTTAAAATTTCAGGTTAGAAAAACTCTCTGCTGCAAAAGTATGGTTCTTAGTAACGCTTTTCTTGATTTAGAAATAAAATATAAATGTCATATTAAAGAAAATACCACATAAACATCTGATTATATG
>NZ_JADYTF010000048.1 GCF_021530995.1 Bacteroides caecigallinarum | reverse complement strand
ATATAGGATTTCTTCGTATTGATGTAGAGTCAAATTCTTATGTTGATGTAAACAGTAGAATTATTGATGAGTATAATCCAAAACAATTAGCTGTAAAGATAAAAAACAGTAAAGGAGAAACTGTAAAAAGTGTAGATGATTATAGTGAATTGTCTGGTCAGCAAATAGCTTTAGCTCCAGATACTTATACCATTGAAGCATCTTCTTATGGGTTTGACGGTAGTGAATCAGGAAGAAATATTCCTTATTATTATGGATCTACATCAATTCAGGTTCAAAAATCAAAAGAAGTTACTGCTAACATTGAATGTACTTTGGCCAATGTAAAGGTAATGGTAAATTTTGATGAAAAGTTTGCTGAAGTCTTTAAATCTGCAAATGTATTAGTATCATCAGTAAAACAGGGTGTTGACTCACAGAACTTTGAAATGGGACAGGATAATGAGGAGGCATATTTTCCTGTAGCAGATTTAAATGCTAAAATTACTGTTGTAAATAATTCTGGTGAAACATACTCAAGTGATACACCGATAAATGGTGTAAAAGCCAGAAAATTCTACATATTGAACTTTAAGTTAGCTGAAACTGACAATGGTAATATCGGTGGGGTAAACGTCTCTGTTGATGGAACTGAAACTATATATACATTTACATTTAATGTTGCTACTTCAGGCAAAACAAGTCTGTTTGTTGATAATGTAAATGCTTGGAGTAATTTCGCTTTAGTTTCGGGTAGTGTTGTTACTCAAGATGAAGTACTTGATAATTCTAAGATGTTCTTTGAATATAAGAAAGCATCTGAATCTGAATGGACAAAAGTAGCTGCTGATTTCTCTGAAAATTCATATTCAGCTCAGCTTGATAACTTAACACCTTCTACATCATATGAATGCAGAATGTCTTATCAGAGTGAAGATAATACTTATACAAGTGATTCAAATACTTTCACAACAGAATCGGCAGCTGTATTGCCAAATGGCAATATGGATGACTGGTACAAGAGTGACAAAACATGGTATCCGGTTTCTGAGGCTGACTATTCTTCTAATGGTTCATTTTGGGATTCAAGTAATCCTGGCACAACTACAGGTGCTGGTGCATTGGTAAATAAAAACCCAACTCAGGGAAATAGTACTACTGTACACACTTCTGGTGGCCAGTCGGCAGAGTTGAAATCTCAGTATGCTTCTGCTTTTGGTATAGGAAAATTTGCTGCAGCTAGTCTTTATACCGGTAAATTTAATAGTTTGGTTGGTATAAATGGTGCAAAGATTGATTTTGGTCAACCATTTACTTCACGTCCTTCTGCATTAAGAGGATGGTTCCATTATACTAATGGCAAGATTGACTATCGTGGAGATAATACACCGGAAGGTGTCGCTGAAAAAGGAACGGATGATTTGTGCTCGATATATATGGCTATAGCAAAACAGCCACATCAATTGGATAATACTCAGGTATCTACATTTTTTGATTTTGAAAATGATCCTAATATTATTGCATATGGTTCTTTACCTGATTCCGAAGCTGTTTCAACTAATGGTGAATGGAAGGAGTTTAATGTAGAATTAACATATAAGGATAAAACACCTTTAGATCAGTATTATTTGATTATTGTTTGCTCTTCAAGTAAATATGGTGATTATTTTACAGGAAGTACAGGAAGTACAATGTATATTGATGATATGGAATTAGTTTATGACGTTCCTGCATTTAAATAATAAGATTTTATAAAATGAAAAACCGATATCGCTTGTAATAAAATAAGCGGTATCGGTTATAGTTGTATATTATATATGGTAAGAAAAATAATTCTGATTTTAGGTCTATTTTATTTTTATAATGAATTAAATGCTTTAGAACCAAAATTCTTCTTGTCTGATAAATTAGATAGTATAACAAATAGTTTTACACAAGCTTCAAATCAATACGAACTATCGGAAGATATACCTTCGTCCTTTCATAAAAAACGTGTCCGTCCTCAGAGGATTGACCGTGGAATTATGCAGTCTGTTTTTATTCCAAAAGGACAATGGATGGCTGGAGGAACAGTTTCTTACTCAGAGCATGAGGAAAACAATCTTAATTTTTTAGTTATAAAAAATGTAGAAGGATTAGGTTATACATTTAATGTAAGTCCATATATAGGATATTTCTTTAAAGATAATGTATCGGCAGGTTTTCGTTTCGGGTATAACCGTACATATCTTGATATGGCTAATTTTGAACTGAATCTTGGTGAAGATTTTAATATCAGTTTAAAGGATTTGTATTATCTTGAACATCAGTATGAAGTTTCTGGGTTCTTGAGAACATATATGCCGATAGGAAGAAGTAAGATTTTCGGTTTGTTTAATGAAGTCAGACTGACATACGGATATGGAGTAGGTAAAAACTCTACTGGATCTGGAACAGAATATGATGGTACATTCGAAACTTCTCATAATTTGCAGATTGGTATAGCTCCAGGTCTTACAGCATTTGTTACGGATTGGTCGGCTGTTGAAGTATCTGTTGGTGTTATGGGATATAATTTTAAATGGCAGAATCAGAAGACTAATCAGATAGAGACTGGTATGCGCAGAACTTCATCTGGAAATTTTAAGATTAATCTGTTCTCTATTAATATCGGTATGACTTTCTATTTGTAATATTCTTATATATAAAACGAGACAAAATTCTTTATATTTATGCTTAATAAAGTTTTATATTTTATATTTTCTGTATTTTTCTTTTATTCTTGTGCTATTGAAAATGATATTCCATATCCCATATCTGAAGGTTATATTACAGATATTGAAGTTGAAGGGCAGACAGCAGCGCAGGGAAGTTCGGATTCAAAGGCTATAATTGATAAGACCAAACGTACAGTAAGTATAGTAGTTGACGATGCTGTAGACATAACCAAATTACGAATTACTAAACTTACTGTAAGTAATGATGCAGTAATCTCTATTGATTCAACAGTATGTAACAATTATTCTAAATTTCCAACTTCCGGGTTTGAAACACTAGATGATTTGATGGTTTCTGCTGATACACGTGTTAATTTCTCCAGTCCTGTTAAGCTTACTCTGAAAACTTACCAAGATTACGAATGGACTATTAATGTTCAGCAATATATTGAGAGAAATATAGTTGTAGAAAATCAGATAGGAAATGCTATAATTGATGAAATTAATTTTAATGTCATTATATATGTTGCTGAGGAACAGGATTTAAGTAAAATAAAAGTCACAACATTCGATTTGGCAGGTAAGAACGGTTCGGTTTATCCTGATCCAACAAAGGATGAATATTTCGATTTTTCGGAACCTAAAACTTTTTTTGCAACTTATGCTTGGGAAGAGGTAAGCCGAAAATGGACAGTTTATGTATACCATTCAGATGGTGCTGGAAGTTCTGAATTGAATACTTTCGCCAGAACTACTTCTGCTGATATTTCGGGGAGTGTACAGAGTGGAAAAAAACCTGTAATAGAGATAAAAAAAAACTCTGAGAGCGACTGGACCACTGTTTCACAATCTGATGTAAATGTCAGTGGAACATCTTTTTCAGCAACTGTATCACAACTTAGTCCTGATACACAGTATGACATTAAGGTTAGTGTTGATGGAAAAGAAATGTCGTCTGCATCGTTTGATACAACTCCTGCAACTCCATTGGAAAATGGAAGTTTAGATAATTGGCATAATGTTGATAAACTTTGGAATCCTTGGGAGGAGGGAGGACAGTCTTTTTGGGATACTGGAAATAAGGGTGCAACAACTATTAGTGACAGTAATTCTATCCCTACCGATGAAACATGTAACGGTAGTGGAAAAGCAGCTTCATTAGAATCTAAATATCTGGTATTAAAGTTTGCTGCTGGAAACTTGTTTACTGGAAGTTATGTTAAGACTGTAGGTACGAATGGTGTTTTGAGTTTTGGTAGACCATTCTCAGCCTTTCCCTCCAAATTGAGGTTTAATTATAAATATACTTCAAATACAATAGATAAGGTGGGGGATGATGCTTTCCAATACTTAAAAGGTCGACCTGATTCATGCCATATTTATATTGCGTTGACGGATTGGGATGAACCGTTAGAGATTAGAACCCGTCCTGCAGAAAGGCAGCTTTTTGACAAGAATGATTCTAAAGTAATAGCTTATGGAGAATATATTCAAGGCTCTACTACTTCATCGTACCAGCAAAAGGATATTATATTGAATTATAAATATAATAACAGAACCCCAAAGTATATTGTGGTTGTTGCTTCTGCAAGTAAATATGGTGATTACTTCACAGGTGGAGAAGGTAGTAAGTTATGGTTAGATGAAATGGAACTGGTTTATGAATAAGAATTTATTAAGTATATATATGAATAAGGTAATACTATATGTAATGGCTTTTGCTTCCCTTTGCTTAATGATGGTGGGATGTTCCGATGAAACTTTTAATCAGGAAAGTGGAAACGGAACAGGTTATTTGCGTCTTGCTTTGGGAAGTGTGAACGTAGAACTTTCATCTACTTCTAGGGCAGATGCGGGTTCACTTCCGGAAGAGCTTATACCTGAAACTTCTGATTTTATGGTTGATATAAAGATGAATGGAAAATCTGTTGATGGATTTCCAAAACCATATACAGAAATTACGGAAGATATTGAATTGATGGCAGGTTCGTATTCAGTAATAGCTTATAGTGGAGATAATAATGATCTACAGGATAAACCTTATTTTTATGGTTCGTCAACAGTTCAGATTAATCCTGGACAACCAACAGAGACAGAAGTGAATGCTATTTTAGCCAATTCGATGTTTACTCCTTCTGTAAGTGAAAGTCTGCAAAATCATTATTCAGAATGGACTCTGACTCTTAAGGTAGGGGAGATATCTTTGAAACTTGCTGATAATACAAATTCAGATGGGTATTTGTTCGCAAAAGCTGGTACGTCGGTAAGTGCAGTGTTTGAAGGTACTAATATATTGGGTAATGAAAAATCTCATGAGTGGACTGTTATTTCACAGGCTGTTGCCTGCACTAAATATCTTATTCAATGTGATCCTGATATACCTGTATTTTCATTTGGTTTAAATGCTGTAGCTGAACATACTACTAATGATTCAGGTGAGTTGAATGGTACAAAAGTATCTCTAACATTTGGAGATTTATCAGGAGTACCTGTTTCATTGATTTCAGAATTAAACGTAACTCTTGAGAATGCTGAGGGTGAATTGGTACGTAGCTATAGTACTAATGATTTTAATAGTGTTGGTGAAATGTTGGTTGAGAATAATTGGCCTTATTTACCTCAGGGAGATTATACATTAAGATATAGTTATATTATTAATGGTGAGAAGGTAAGTGAGGAAAATACCGAAGCAAAAATAGTTTCAATGCCAATACCTGTATTTGATGTCGTTGCTTCGGCTCAAACAAGTTATTCTGTTTATAATTTACAAGGTGCAGCTGCTGCAAATGAAACAGATGGATCTGGTATATTTAATATAACAGCTACGACATCTATATCACATGAAATATTGAGTAATGAAAAATATGCAAACTTATTAAGTCTTACATATTCTCTGGATACTGGAGAGAGTACAACTGAAGAATCACCAGTATTTGAAAATCTCAAATGGGGCAAACGTACGTTAACTGTTATGGCTTTGTTTGATGGTGGTAATGATATCTCTTCTTTAAAATGTGATGTTACAGGAGTACCATACAAAGGTGATTATACAAATAAATCTCCTTTTGACGATGCTGTCAATCCTTGGATTTGTGTTGGTAATGGGGAGTTTTGGGATGATCATGGATTTATATTATTTCAGTATAGTGGAGCATTTAGTACAAATATAAAATACAATAATTATGTTTTCTCACCAGCTTTTAAAAATCCTGAAAATGTTGACATTAGATATTCAATAAAAGTTGCTTATTTTACAGGTGGTGTAGGAAATCCTTCTATTGATATTTATACAGGAGTAAGTAATAATACGGATAATTGTGCTAAAGATAAAACTACAACAATCAAAAGAATTAACTCAAATCAAAATCCTAAAGATGATAAGTTTACAATAATATCTGATGATTCGACTATTGGAAATAATTATATGATTTGTTTATCCCATAATTCAGCTGCTGAACGTAATTGGGTTGATAACTGGTTGACTTTTAAATCTTTGGAAGTTTTATATCGATAAATTATAATTATGAATAAAAAAATACTATATATACTCTTTCTAACAGGAGTACTATCATTCTCAGCTTGTTCGAATGATGACAGCCCGGTACTCTCTAATGAGACTGGAGAGATACGTTTCTCTTTGGTAGATACCACTGAAGTGGAAATCACTACAAGAGCATCGCTTAATTTAGATGTAAATGAATTTAGTGTAAGTCTTAGTAGGGGTGAAACACCAATATTTACCGATCGGAAATATAAAGATATTGCCGGGACTACTATTAGTTGCTCAGCAGGTCCGAATTATTTGCTGAAAGCGGAAAACTGTACAGAAGCAGAAGCCGAAAGTAAGAATGGCAATTGGGGACAGGCACGTGTGTACGGAGAAAAGTCTTTTACTGTTGTTGCTAATGAAACAAATACAGTGACAGTGAACTGTGGTTTGGCTAATTCATCGGTGAGTGTAGATTTCAGTGATTACATAGTGAGTTCTTTCGACAATTATTCTATTGATATTTATGCTACTGATGCAAGTAGCCGTACTTTTAAGTTTGATGAAACAAATTATAAATTCAAGACGGCATATTTCAATGTAAGTGGAACTCGTGAATTGTCATATACAGTTACATTGCCTTCTCCTTACCAACCTTATACTGATACATTAAGTATGGAACCATCGAAGAGTTATAAATTCTCTGTAAAAATAGATGGTGATAGTACTAACTCTACAGTTACTCTTGGAATTATTGTAGATGGAACTTTATCTGAAGAAGTAATACTTACTGAAAGTATTAATCCGTATGCATGATAATAGTAATTATAATTAATAAGAAAATAGAATCTCAAAAGCAGGAAGAAATTCCTGCTTTTGTTGTATAATTATATCCTTTTGAAGATTAAAGTCAATGAAGGATGTACACAAAACTGTTTTCGTTACCATTTTTAAATTTCTCGTGGCGGAAGTTTTATAAGTTTGGATGTGGCTTGCACCGATGGGAAAGAGAATGATGTGAAAGTGAAAAATCTGCATTAACTATAGTAAACTTCAGAGAAATGTGTGTTTTTGTATATAATATGTCGGGAAAGTTTGGTAGGTTATCGCAAAGGCTAATTTAACTTGTATCGGAAGAATAAAATATATTGTTTTTGTGTTTTTCTGTCTATTTTAGTATTTTTGTTCCAAACGTATCAATAGTGTTGGGTGATGTCAAAAATATATCAATATTAATTCTTAATTTATAATTGAACAACATGAAGTACCCTATAGGAATCCAGAGTTTTGAGCAGATAATAGAAGATGGTTATGTCTATATCGACAAGACTGATTTGGTATATAAACTAACGCATGAAGGAAAAATTTATTTTTTGAGCCGTCCACGTCGTTTTGGAAAGAGTCTTCTAATTTCTACATTAAAAAACTATTATTTGGGTAATAAGGATTTGTTTAAGGGGTTAAAGATTGACTATATGGAAAAAAACTGGAATGTATATCCGGTTTTTCATGTGGACTTCAATGGATCTAATTTTACTATACCAGGTGAGTTGGAAAAGAAAATCAAGTTTCAAGTTTCGGAATGGGAAAAACATTATGGACTTTTGAATAATGAAACAGAATTAGGTGTTGGGGATCGTTTTTCTGAGGTACTTCGTGCAGCTCACGAACAGACTGGGCGTCGTGCTGTGGTTCTTATAGATGAATATGATAAGCCTATATTGGATGTGCTTGATGTTGATGCTTCTTTAGAAGATTCTCACCGTAATATTCTGAAAGCTTTTTATTCTGTTTTTAAAGTAGCAGACAGCCATCTGCAGTTTGTGCTTCTGACTGGTGTAACGAAATTTTCTCAGGTTAGTATTTTCAGTGGCTTTAATCAGCCGGATGATATTAGTATGGATACTCGTTATGAGACGCTGTGTGGAGTAACTCAGGAGGAATTACAGTTCTATTTTACTGAGCCTATAAGTGATATGGCCAAAATTTACCATTGTACTGAAGAAGAAATGATGCAAAGGCTTAAAGGACAATATGATGGTTATCATTTCAGTGAGAAACTGACAGATGTATATAATCCGTTTAGTTTGCTTAATGCTTTTAATAAAAAAAGCATACGTGACTATTGGTTCAGCTCTGGAACTCCGACATATCTTATTCGTTTATTAGCTCATTTTAAGGAGAATATAAATGAGTTAATAGGCAGGTATTATAGTCCGGAACAATTTATAGATTATAAAGCAGATGTGGAACTTCCTCTACCTATGATATATCAAAGCGGATACCTTACTATTAAGGACTATGATATGGATTTTAATACTTTCCTTCTTGATTTTCCAAATAATGAGGTTAGGAATGGTTTTCTCATAGCATTGGCTTCGTCTTATCTTAATCCATCAGATGATACTGGTGGATGGGTTCGTGATGTTGTCCGTACTTTGCGCTCTGGTAATGTTGATAGATTATGTACATTGTTTACTTCTTTTCTTTCTGGCATTCCTTATACTATGCGCCGTAAGAATAATGAGGTGGAACGTGAGCGTTACTTTCAGTATACGTTTTATTTAATACTTCGTCTGATAAGTGTGTATACAGTATATATAGAAAAAGTACAGAGCCATGGTAGGGTGGATTGTATTATAGAGACTCCTAATTATGTTTACATATTTGAGTTTAAGTTAGACGGTACGGCTGATGAGGCTTTGCTGCAGATAGAACAAAAGGGATATGCTCTTGAGTATTCTTCTGATACACGTAAAGTTTACAAGGTAGGTGCAAGCTTTTCTTCTGAAACTGGTACAATCAGTGAATGGAAAACAAATTTACTTTGATTTCCTTATATAAAAATCTCCTGCTTTAGCCTTTATTTATTTCTATATGGGCTAAAAGCAGGAGATTATTTATTTCTTAGTTTAAATCTATAAGATTTTGTGATTTATGATTATTATACGATACCCTGAGCCATCATTGCTTTAGCAACTTTCATGAATCCGGCTACGTTAGCACCCTTCACGTAGTTGATATATCCGTCTGGCTCTGTACCGTACTGTACGCAAGCTTCGTGGATGTTCTTCATGATGCTTTTCAGTTTCTCGTCTACTTCTTCTTCGCTCCAGCTCAACTTGATAGAGTTCTGAGTCATTTCAAGACCTGATACTGATACACCACCTGCATTGGCTGCCTTACCCGGAGCATAAAGTATCTTAGCTTCCTGGAATACGCGGATTGCTTCTGGAGTAGATGGCATGTTGGCTCCTTCAGATACTGCGAATACACCGTTTGCAACAAGTGCTTTGGCGTCGTCGCCATTGATTTCATTCTGAGTTGCAGAAGGAAGAGCGATATCTGCTTTTTCGTTCCATGGACGTGCACCTGCAACGTATTTGCAACCGTATTTTTCAGCGTATTCGCGGATACGGCCACGATACAAGTTCTTGAGTTCCATGATATAGTCGAGCTTTTCGCGGTCGATACCGTCTGGATCGTAGATGTAACCGTCTGAATCGGACATTGTAACGACTTTAGCACCCAACTGGATAAGTTTTTCTACTGTGTACTGAGCTACGTTTCCTGAACCTGATACAAGACATGTCTTGCCTGCGATGTCGATATTGCGAGTCTTAAGCATTTCAAGCAGGAAGTAAATGTTTCCGTAACCTGTTGCTTCAGGACGGATGAGTGAACCGCCGAATTCGCGACCTTTACCTGTAAGTACGCCTGTAAATTCGTGAGCCAGTTTCTTATACATACCGAACATGTAACCTACTTCACGGCCACCAACACCTATATCGCCTGCTGGAACGTCTGTTTCAGGACCGATGTGGCGCCACAATTCAAGCATGAATGCCTGGCAGAAACGCATTACTTCGGCATTTGATTTTCCACGTGGAGAGAAGTCTGAACCACCTTTACCACCACCCATAGGAAGAGTTGTAAGTGAGTTTTTGAATGTCTGCTCAAAAGCAAGGAACTTAAGGATTGACAGGTTTACTGAAGAGTGGAAACGGATACCACCTTTGTAAGGGCCGATAACATTGTTGTGCTGTACGCGGTAACCCATATTAGTCTGGATGTTGCCTTTGTCGTCCATCCATGTTACACGGAACTGGTATACTCTATCTGGAATACATAGACGTTCTATGAGGTTTACTTTATCAAACTCAGGGTGTTTGTTGTATTCTTCTTCGATTGTTCCCAAAACTTCTTCTACTGCCTGATGATACTCAGGTTCATTAGGAAATCTTCTTTTAAGATCTTCCAAAACTTTAGCTGCATTCATAATCTTTACCTTAAATTTAATTGGTTGTTACTATTTATTGTTATTTGTTTCTTTTTCAGATGATGCAAAAATATATCAAAGATTTTGTTTATACAACATTTTGATAAGAAAAAATCAAAAAAATATCTTTTTCATACTTTTATAGGGTAAAATGTGTTGAAATGTTTATTTCTTCCGACTGTTGATGGACTTACCTATTGGTATGAAAACCAGGGCTCCTGATATGATTATGGTGACAATTAGCGGACCGTCGATACGGGGGGAGGAGGTGATGACTATAAAGCAAAGGGCTGCCCAAAATAGAGTGAGTAGTACGCACTGGGTGTTTGTGAGTGGTTTGCGCATGGATTTATGTATTAGTGATGGGTTAATAAAAAACGAGTTGACAAGAGTTCTTTTTATATATGTGGAACCTTGTCAACTCGTGAACTAAAATTTGCTACGTTTTATTAGCATCCTTTTTTCTTTTTTTCTACTATTGCATCGATACATGCTATCGCTGTGATATTTACAATGTCACGGACAGAGCTTTCGATGTCGGTGAAATGGATAGGTTTGTTCAATCCCATCTGGATAGGGCCTATCACTTCTGTCTCGCTCATGTTCTGTATGAGCTGGTATGTAGAATTGGCCGAACTTAGGTTAGGGAATACTAATGTATTTACCTGCTTGCCGAAAAGCTTGGTGAACGGGTATTTCTCGTCACGAAGCTCATCGTTGAGGGCAAACTTGACTTGCATTTCTCCATCTATTGCCAATTCAGGGTAGTTCTTGTGCATATATGATACTGCATCGTGTACTTTTGCAGGACTTCCTTCCTGGTCGGAACCGAAGTTGGAATATGAAAGCATTGCCATTACCGGTTCGTGATTGAAGAAACGTACTGATTTTGCAGAAAGACGTGCTATATCTATCAATGTATCTGTGTCAGGATGACGGTTTATAAGGGTATCGGCAATGAAATATGTTCCTTTCTTGGAGTTAAGGATATGCATTGTTCCGAAATGTTTGTAACCTTTCTGAATTCCAATCACTTCTTTGGCTACCTTGATGGTGTTGCTGTATTTTGTGTAAAGACCGGTGATGAATGCGTCGGCTTCGCCTGTTTCTACCATCATCATACCAAAGTAGTTACGCTCGAACATCTTGTCGTTGGCTTCGGCAAAGTTGGCACCTTCGCGTGCGCGCTTTTCGCAGAGTATACGGGCGTATCTTTCTCTTCTTTCAGCCTCGTCGTCATGACGAAGATTTATTATTTCTATGCCTTCAAGACTGAGGTCGAGTTCTTTTGCAAGTTTCTGGATTCTTTCTGTATTTCCTAAAAGGATAGGGTTACAGATACCTTCTGCCTTGGCTTCGACTGCTGCTCTAAGCATGTTTGGGTGAATACCTTCTGCAAACACAACTCTCTGTGGACAGCTGCGGGCTGTTTCGTAAAGTTTACGTGTAAGCTTGTTTTCCTGTCCCATGAGTTCAAGAAGATGGTTCTTGTATTCGTTCCAGTCTGTAATGTTCTTTCGTGCGACACCGGACTCCATTGCAGCTTTGGCTACAGCCATGGATACTTCTGTGATGAGGCGTGGGTCAACAGGTTTCGGGATGAAGTATTCAGGACCAAATGTCAGGTTATTCACGTGGTATGCTTCGTTTACTACGTCCGGAACAGGCTTCTTGGCAAGTTCTGCTATGGCACGTACGGCTGCCAGTTTCATCTCTTCGTTAATGGCTTTGGCGCGTGTATCGAGGGCTCCACGGAAAATATATGGGAATCCTATTACATTGTTTATCTGGTTTGGATAGTCTGAACGGCCTGTTGACATCAATACGTCCGGACGTGCGCTCATGGCATCTTCGTAGGAGATTTCAGGAGTTGGATTGGCCAAAGCAAATACTATAGGATTGTCTGCCATGCTGCGTATCATGTCTTGTGAAAGTACGTTTCCTTTTGAAAGACCAAGGAATACATCGGCTCCTTTTATCGCTTCTTCCAGTGTGTGTACATCACGACGGTCTGTGGCAAAGAATTTCTTGCTTTCTGTCAGGTTAGTACGGTCGCTTGTGATAACTCCCTTACTGTCGAGCATAAGGATATTTTCCTTGCGGGCTCCAAGTGCTATATATAGTTTTGTACATGATGTAGCAGATGCTCCTGCACCGTTTACTACAATCTTGACATCTTCAATCTTCTTGCCTGCTACTTCAAGGGCGTTGAGAAGTCCTGCGCTGGAAATGATTGCGGTTCCGTGCTGGTCGTCATGCATTACAGGAATATCGAGTTCTTCTTTAAGTCGTCTTTCTATTTCAAAGCATTCAGGCGCTTTGATGTCTTCGAGGTTGATACCGCCAAATGTAGGTGCGATGGCTTTAACTGCTTCAACGAATTTATCAGGATCCTTTTCGTTTACTTCGATATCGAATACGTCAATGCCTGCGTATATTTTGAACAGAAGTCCTTTACCTTCCATTACTGGTTTGCCGCTCATGGCTCCTATATCTCCTAGTCCAAGTACGGCTGTTCCGTTTGAGATTACGGCAACAAGATTTCCTTTTGCTGTATAGTCGTATGCTGTTTCCTGATTTTTCTGGATTTCAAGACATGGCTCTGCTACTCCAGGAGAGTATGCCAATGAGAGGTCGCGTTGTGTCTGGTATGGTTTGGTGGGAATAACCTCTATTTTTCCCGGTTTGCCCTGTGAGTGATAAAGCAGGGCGGCTTCTTTTGTTATCTTTACCATAAGTTATTACATTTTGTTGTTATTTGTTTATTAAGATGCGCAAATGTATGAATAAAAATCTAATATAGGATTCATTTGTAATTAAAATCTCTAAATTGTTTTTTCTTTTTCTGAAATTGTTTCTTCATAAACTCTTCTTTTTTTGTCTAATAATCATATTCACTAGTACAATTTTAATATCGTCAGATTTATTGGTTATTCTTAGTTAATTGTTAATTTTAGATGGTCTGAATTTTATATCTTTGCACGTGTGTTTTTAGGAAAATAGTTGGCGAACTAAGGTATTTGAAAAAAATATATAATAATTTTATATGAAAATGAGCGTGAAAAGTAAATTGAATTTTAGCAATGGCCGTATTGCCATAGCTATGTTGGGTGTTTCTGTTCTTACTGCTTGTGGCGGTGGCCAGGGTGGTATGAAGATGGGTGACAATGAATTTGCTGTTATGACAACGGCTTATACTTCAAGTCATCAGACAAAAACTTATCCTGCCACAATAAAGGGTCTTCAGGATATTGAAATCCGTCCACAGGTTTCAGGTTTTATCGTAAAACTGTGTGTTGACGAGGGTGCTACAGTCAAACGTGGACAGGCATTATTCCAAATAGATCCTACACAGTATAAGGCTGCATACGATCAGGCCAAGGCCGGTGTGGAAGCTGCTAAGGCGAGCCTTGAAACTGTGACTTCAACTCTTGAAAACAAGAAAATGCTTCACGAACAAAAAATCATCAGTGATTTTGAGTATCAGACAGCTATGAATAATCTGCTTTCAGCAAAAGCCAACTATTCACAGGCTGAAGCTGCATATACTGCAGCAAAACAGAATTTGGGCTTCTGTACCGTTACAAGTCCGTCTGATGGTGTTATCGGAACTTTCCCATACAGGGTTGGTAGTCTGGTAAGCCCTTCAGTGCAAGAGCCTTTGACTACTGTTTCACAAATAGGTGACATGTACGTGTATTTCTCAATGACTGAGAAGCAGTTGCTGGAAATGACAAAATCTGAACAATCACTGAAGGATCAGCTTGCTGCTATGCCTGAAGTAAAACTTCAATTGGCTGATGGTTCAATTTATGAAGCTGCAGGAAAGATTGATGCTGTAAGTGGTGTTATTGACCAGACTACAGGTTCTGTAAGTATGCGTGCAATATTCCCTAACAGTAGAAATATTTTGCGAAGCGGTGGAACTGCAAATATCATATTCCCTTATGAAATGCAGGATATTATTTTGATACCACAGTATGCAACACAGGAAATACAGGATAAGAAATTTGTTTATGTATTGCAGCCGGACAGCACTTTGAAACATACTGAAATTCAGATCTCAAATCTTAGCGATGGAAAGAATTATATCGTGACAGGCGGTTTGAAGGCTGGCGACCAGATTGTGGTAGAAGGTGTTCAGATTTTGACTGACGGACAGAAGATTGTACCTATTACAACTGCTGAAAAGGAAGCAAAGTATCAGAAACATTTGCAGGACCAGCGTGACGGTAATATACAGACTGCCTTCAATTAATTGCATATCTTGGTCAGAAACAGATATATCAATCTTATTTAATGAGATTTTAAAAAGAATAAAAGAATGAAACTAGATAAATTTATTAATCGTCCGGTACTGTCAACGGTGATTTCTATCTTGATGGTTATCTTGGGTGTTATAGGTTTGGCAACTTTGCCTATTACTCAGTATCCGGATATCGCACCACCTACAGTGTCCGTAAGGGCCACTTATACAGGTGCCAGTGCTTCTGCCGTGTTGAATTCTGTTATCGCTCCTTTGGAAGAACAGATAAACGGTGTTGAAAACATGATGTATATTCAATCAAATGCCACTAATACCGGTTCTGCTGATATCAGTGTTTACTTCAAACAGGGAACTGACCCTGATATGGCGGCTGTCAACGTACAGAACCGTGTGTCAATGGCTCAAGGTTTGCTGCCTGCTGAAGTTACACAGATTGGTGTTACAACACAAAAGCGCCAGAACTCAATGTTGATGGTTTTCTCTCTTTACGATGAGACTGACGAATATAATGTAGAGTTTATTGAAAACTATGCCAACATTAATATCGTGCCTGAAATCAAGCGTGTAAACGGTGTGGGTGATGCCAATGTGTTGGGTATGGACTACTCTATGCGTATTTGGTTGAAACCTGATATCATGGCACAATATAAACTTGTACCTTCCGATATCTCTGCTGTTCTTGCTGAACAGAACATCGAAGCTGCACCGGGACAGTTCGGTGAACGCGGAAACCAGACATTCCAATATACTATTAAGTATAAAGGACGTCTGCAGAAAGCAGAGGAATTTGAGAACATCGTTGTAAAGGCATTGCCTGACGGTGAAATCTTACGTTTAGGTGATATAGCAGAGATAGAGCTTGGACGTCTGGCTTATACATTTAATAATAGGGTTAACGGACATAAGGCTGTATCTGTTATCGTTTACCAGATGGCCGGAACAAACGCTACACAGACTATTTCTGACTTGGAAGAGGTTCTTGCCAAGGCACAGGAATCACTCCCTACAGGATTGAAAATCAATATTGCCCAGAATGCCAACGACTTCCTTTACGCTTCAATACATGAGGTAATCAAGACTTTGATTGAGGCATTCGTGCTTGTGTTTATCGTGGTTTATGTGTTCTTGCAGGATATGCGTTCAACACTTATTCCGGCGATTGCAATTCCGGTTGCTTTGATTGCAACATTCTTCGTTTTGAAACTTATCGGATTTAGTGTCAATTTGCTTACTCTTTCTGCCATGGTATTGGCTATTGCCATAGTGGTGGATGATGCCATAGTGGTGGTTGAAGGTGTACACGCTAAACTTGACCAGGGATATAAGTCGGCAAGAGAGGCTTCTATTGATGCCATGAGTGAACTTGGTGGAGCTATCGTGTCTATTACACTTGTCATGATGTCAGTGTTCATTCCTGTTAGTTTCATGGGTGGTACTGCCGGTACTTTCTATCGTCAGTTCGGTTTGACAATGGCTATTTCAATCGGTTTCTCAGCATTGAATGCGTTGACTCTGTCACCGGCATTGTGCGCTTTATTCTTGAAACCTCATAAGGCTGAACATGGCGAGAAGAATATGTCTATGATAGACCGTTTCCATACATCCTTCAATGCTGCATACGATTCTTTGTTGAGCAGTTATAAGAAGCGTGTTGTATTCTTTATACATAAGAAATGGTTCTCTATGGGACTGGTAGCTGTTTCTATAGTATTATTGGTATTCTTCATGAACACTACTCCTACAGGAATGGTGCCTACAGAAGATACAGGTACTATTATGGGTGCAGTGACACTTCCTCCTGGTACATCACAGGAAAGAGCAATGGAAATCATGGATAAGGTTGATAGTCTGATTGCCGCAGAACCTGCTGTAAGTTCAAGAACTATTGTTTCCGGTTTCGGATTTATCGGTGGACAGGGTCCTTCATACGGTTCTGTGATTATCAAACTTAAAGACTGGGAAGAACGTTCCTTGATGCAAAATTCAAGTGTTGTAGTAGGAACATTATTCATGCGAGCACAAAAAATCATTAAGGATGCCCAGGTATTGTTCTTTACACCGCCTATGATTCCTGGATATTCGGCTTCAAGTGATATCGAGTTGAACATGCTTGATAGAACTGGTGGTGATCTGAACAAGTTCAATGATGTAGTACATAGCTATATGGACGCATTGAAGCAACGTCCGGAAATCAACTCTGCACAGACTACATTTAACCCAAGTTTCCCACAATACATGATGGATATTGATGCTGCCGCATGTAAGAAAGCAGGTATAAGTCCAAGGGATATTTTGCTTACCATGCAGGGATATTTCGGAGGTTTGTATGCATCAAACTTCAACAGTTTCGGTAAGATGTACCGTGTAATGATACAGGCATCTCCGGAAGCTACGAAGAATATGGAATCATTGAACCGTATAAAAATACGTAACGGAAACGAGATGGCTCCTATTACTCAGTTTGTATCTTTGAAGAAAATATACGGACCTGACGTTATCAGCCGTTTCAACCTTTATACTTCTATTAAGGTGATGGTTGCACCTGCATCAGGTTATACTTCAGGTCAGGCACTTCAGGCTATTGCTGAGGTTGCAAAAGAAAACCTTCCTACAGGTTTCGGTTACGAACTTGGAGGTATGGCCCGTGAGGAAGCCGAAACCAGTGGTGGTACAACAGCCATTATCTTCGTTCTGTGTTTCGTCTTTGTATATTTGCTGTTGAGTGCCCAATACGAAAGTTATATATTGCCGTTGGCCGTATTGCTTTCAGTTCCTGCCGGTTTGTTGGGAAGCTTCTTGTTCGTAAACGGTTTCAGTGCTTTGGGTAGCATACCTGCATTAAAGATGATAATTGGTACAATGTCAAACGACATCTATATGCAGATTGCTCTTATCATGCTTATGGGATTGTTGGCTAAGAATGCAATCCTTATCGTTGAGTTTGCCCTTGACCGCCGTAAGCAGGGTATGGGTATTGCATGGGCGGCTGTGCTTGGTGCTTCTGCCCGTCTGCGTCCTATCCTTATGACATCACTCGCGATGATTGTCGGACTTATCCCGCTTATGCTTGCGATGGGTGTAGGTGCTCACGGTAACCGTACTCTTGGTGCATCGGCCATCGGTGGTATGTTGATAGGTATGATATTCCAGATATTTATTGTTCCGGTATTGTTCGTAATATTCCAGTGGCTTCAGGAGAAATTCAAGCCTATCGAATGGGATAGCCTTGACGAAAGCGAAGTTGAAGCGGAAATCGAACAATATTCTCATACTACTAAATAATTTATGACTATAATGAAGAAACAAATCATATTGACAATGTGTGCAGCTGCTGCTTTGAGCAGTTGCCACATTTACAAGGCTTACGACCGTCCTGATACTATTGATGCTTCCGGTATTTATAGAGACCCTGTTGCGGCTAATGATACATTGGTATCAGATACTACAAATATGGGTAACTTGGCTTGGAAGGAAGTGTTTAAGGATTCAAAACTTCAGGCATTGATTGAAGAAGGACTGCAAAACAATGTTGATATGCAGGCAGCTGTGCTTCGTGTGGAGGAAGCTAAGGTTATGCTTACTTCAGCTCGTCTGTCTTATCTGCCTTCCATTAATCTTGCTCCTCAGGGTACTATGACTACTATGGGCGGCAGTGATATGGCAAAAGCTTACCAGTTGCCTGCAGCAGCGAGCTGGGAAATAGACCTTTTCGGTAAGATACTTAATGCTAAACGTGGACAGCAGGCTGTGTATTTGCAGAGTAAGTATGCACAGCAGGCTGTACGTTCGCAGCTTATTTGTGGTATTGCAAACGTATATTATACATTGCTGATGCTTGACCGTCAGGTGGAAATAACTACAGAAACGGCCGCTATCTACAAAGAGAATGTACGTGCTATGGAGGCTATGAAGCTGGCAGGATATGTAAATGAAGCAGCTGTAACTCAGATGCGTGCCGCAAGTCATCAGGTTGAAGCTTCTTTGCTCGACTTGAAACGCCAGGTACGTGAGACGGAAAATTCTTTGGCTGTACTTCTTGCCAGAGCCCCTCAGACAATAGAGAGAGGTAAACTAGCTGATCAGGTAATGCCTGATGAATTGACAGCAGGAGTGCCATTGCAATTATTGGAAAACCGTCCTGATGTGAAAATAGCAGAAATGACACTTGCAAGCGCATACTATACTACTAATCAGGCTCGTTCAGCTTTCTATCCTAGCATCACTATTGGTGGTACTGCCGGATGGACAAATGGTTCGGGTATCCAGGTTGCTAATCCGGGACAGTTTATGTTCCAGGCTTTGGCTTCTTTGACACAGCCTATTTTTAATCACGGTAAACTGGTGGCTAACCTGAAAGTTTCAAAAGCTGAAGAAGAGATAGCCCGCATGAACTATCAGCAGACTATTCTTGAAGCAGGGCAGGAGGTAAGCAATGCTTTGTGTCTGTATGAAACTACTCAAAAGAAACTTATTGAGGATCGTGGTAGGGTAGAACAACTTGAAAAAGCTGTGACATATACAAAAGCTTTGTTCCAGAGTGCAGAAGCCACATATCTTGAGATTCTTACAGCACAACAAAATCTGCTGAGTGCAGAACTGACTGAAGTATCAGATAATTTCCAGCGTATTCAGGCTGTTATAAACCTGTATAGTGCGCTTGGTGGTGGACGTGAATAATTAACCTTAAAACAATAAACACATGATTAGTCCTTTAGCTTATGTTGATCCTTCTGCAAAGTTGGGTAACAATGTTACGGTACATCCGTTTGCTTACATCGACAAGAATGTCGAGATAGGCGACAATAATGTGATAATGCCATATGCCAGTCTGATGAGTGGCACGCGTATGGGAAATGGTAATACTGTATATCAGGGAGCTGTGATTGCTGCAGTGCCACAGGATTTCTGTTATACTGGTGAAGATACAATTGCCAGGATAGGCGATAACAATGTGATTCGTGAGAATGCTGTAATAACACGTGGTACACATGCTGAACATGATACAGTGTTAGGCAACGGAAATTTTATTATGCAGGGAGTGCGAATCTCGCATGATGTTGAGATTGGTAATGAGTGTATTATAGGAAACGGTTCGCAAGTATCGGGTAACTGTAAGATTTTCGATCGCGCCATACTTACTTCGAATGTTCTGATGCAGGGAAATACCCGCTTGGGTAGCTATTCGATAGTACAGGGCGGTTGTAGATTTACAAAGGATATTCCTCCTTTTATAGTTGCTGCCCATGAGCCTATATCATTCTATAGCATAAACACTCATGTACTTGAGCATGAAGGTTTCCCGGAAACATTGATTAAGCATATTGCTCAGGCTTACAGAATTCTTTATAAGGCAAACACATCACAGCACGATGCCTTGATCAGAATAAAGGAACAAGTTCCTGGTAGCGAGTATATTGATATGATAATAGACTTTGTATCATCATCAAAGCTTGGTATTATTCATTAATTTAAATATTGGGTATTTGCCGGTACTGCTATAATGTATGTACCGGCATTTTTTTAGTATCCATTTTGGGTTTGCTTTTGTAATTATAGGGATATTGGCTGGTGGATATTCTGTTTTTCATTATTAGGATATTTGGCATTTATGCCATAAAAAACAGGCCATCTCAAATAGACAGCCTGTTTCTTGGATTTTATTTTGTGAAGACTATTTCTTTCCTGCATTAATATGTTTGATGAATAATTCTTTCAGGAGATCATCGTCCACACTGTTTCCAGCCTTTTTCATCTCATCACTTAAAATACGTATGTATGTTTCAGGTGAGATTTCCATGACAATATAGTTGGTATATTGTCCGGTAGATTCATCATTGGTCCATTGGTCACAAATAATTCTGGCTCCTTTTACTACACGGTTGCTGGTTGTGACAGTCTTCTGCAATAATAGTTCTTTGGATGCGGCTTGTTTGCCTTCTGACAAAATTGCGCTGTATTCCTCAACCATGGAACCTACTGTTTTTTCCAGCATTCCGGCCAAGTCTGCATATGCCATGGTTGTAGCTTTTTTTCTTGCTGTTGTTTCGGAGTCAGAGCTTCCCATAGCCCAAGTTCGCATTATTGTATCTGACTGCACTAAATCATAACATGGCTGTACATAAGTTTTTATAGGAGATTTCTTTGCCATATCCTTGCTTGATTTGCATGACGTGGCGAATAAAGATATTGACATAAGTAATGTCAAAGAATAAATATACAGTTTCATGACGTTAAATATAAATGGTTAAAATATTAGATCTGATCAGTTCAATACCAAACCTTTGATTTTTTTGGGTAATTCACGTTTAACTCGCTTCATAAGCTCACGTACACACATCATTTCTGTCTGTTCCGGTGTCTTATTTACAGGTGAAAGAACACGAACTCTGTCAACTACATAATTAAGTAGGAGTGATGTACTTTTATTATCATATATTTTAAGTACAAGTCCACATAAGCATTCGTTGAGATCATATAAATCACTTGCAACAACTCCTCCTAATTCCAAAGTCGTAGATAAATCGATGAAAAGTGTGGCGTTATCCGGATCTTCGGTCATTGTGAAGTGTTGATTGGCCAATATTGATACTATCTGTTTTTCGCATGATGACAAGTCACTGTTACTTACATTCAAGTAAGCGGTAACCTGTTGTGGAGCTATCGTGATAGTGGTTTTGGCAGATGGCCATGACTGATTTTTTATCAGCTGTCGGTAGGAAACAGGCAGATCAGCAATAAAGGAATCGTCAATGGAAATTCGTATTTCCTGGACTGATGCCTTTGAGGTGATGTTTGTTACGTAGAATTCTGACGTTCCATTATAATCTGTTGCTACCGGAGGGGTTATATCTCCCGAACCTTTAATAAACTCGGCTTTTAGCTTGACATTCTGTATAACTGAACCGTTTTTTGAGAGACAACCGGCAATAGGTGTCTTTATTGGTTTGAACGCTTCTCCTTCAAGATTCAATTGATTTACAGTTATAGTAAGCCCATCGAAGACCTGTATGTAGGCATTGTAAAGTTCTGCTGGAACATTGAAACGACTACCGTTGACTGTAGTGGTCAAGTCCATGAACAGCCATGGTGTAACAGCTTCCAATCCTTTTCCAAGCAATTGGACAGCATTAACCAGGCTGTTGGCATCCAGCGCTTGCATGGCTTTGTCGTAGTAATCCAGACCGGTGCTGATAGCATTACGTTTATGTTTCTGAATTGTGCTTTCGTAGGTAGCTTTGTCCAGTGAATAATATACATAGTAATTGCGGTCGTTTTGATAACTGTCCACCAGTTTCTGGCCTTCCAAATACGAAACCACTGAACTTTTTATTTTGTCCTCAAACAGTTCTCTGGATTTGCCGTCTATGTCAACTGTATGCATGAAAGAATTTGATTCAATTCTTGTGGCAATCTGCAATGCTATATCATTCAGGGCGTTTTGCGTGGCCTTTTTAATGTAATCAGGATCTTTCAATGGAGCAAACCCGATACCGATATAAGAATTGTCATCCGTCGGATGCGATGTTACCCATGCTGGTTGCTGTGCTAGCATGGAAATGCAGCCCAGCAACCATAAATTAAGGGTTATAATAAACTTTCTCATAGGAGTGAGATTATTAATATATTGTAAACAAAATGTTGTTTCCATCATTTCGGCTTGAGCAGTCAATTCCCATTTCTTCTTTGAGGTATGATTCTAGTAAAAATGCAAATTGTGCTGCATCCATAGCTAATCCATCAGCATCAGTAGGAGGCATGGTAACTGAATCGAAAATGATACTTTCTGCCATTATACCTTTCAGATGATATTGTCCCTTGTAACAATTCTTTCTTACCCATTGTCTGATGATGTTTGCGATGGAGTAATTGTTTGGACCTGCAGGATCGTTGAAAGTCGTTGCGGAACTGCCATCAATGGCAAATTGAAGAACGACTCTTGTTCCATTTGATCCTTTTGTACCCTTTCCTGATCCGTCCCAATGAGAACAAATATCATCCAGGAATGGCTGCAAGTGATCTTTAACAGCATATTTAGCCAATAAATCGCTACCTGCATTTGGGTATCTTCTTGTAAAACCATCCTTGCTGGCAAGCAAAGCGCCAGTAGCTGTTTCGTAAGCTCTCATCACCAAAGATACGCGTGTTCCTTGAGAGTTCTTATCTTTAATCATATCTACTTCTACGTACACATCTGCGCCAGACGACATGAGTAATTGCTTGTCATTCGAATCTGCTGCATTACTGTTGTTCTCATAGCCGGCACGTTTCTGGGTTGAACGGATTACAGCTGCAAGATCGTAAGTTGTAACATTTCTTGAACGGAATCCATCTTGTACGTTGGAAACAGCTACTCGACGGTCAAAATCATTTTCCAAGATAGACTGATAGTTTTCTCCTGTTTTTTTGTAAGGTACTACCATTATTGTTGGCATGACAGGACCTCCTTCGTCACCGAAAACAGGAGCTGCACTTTCCATCAAGCCTGATTCGGAGAGATACTTCTTCAGAAGTTTCATGCTCACTGTTATGGTACAAGTAGCCCGATGTTTTCTATTTTCTTTATGTGTGTCATCTGCTCCTTCCATATCAAGGATATACGATTCGTATCTTTGAGATTCGTTAAAGAAAGGATCAGTATATAGTCTGTTGTCTTTTGTAACTAAAGGTTCAGTGTCGTTGAAGCCAATAACTCCTTTGTAGAACAAAGCGTAGAACAAACGACATTTTGCGTCTTTTCCCACTTCTGACTTTTTTGACGCTTCTCCTTCGGATGTGAATACTGCAATATTCTCATCTCCTGATATATATTTTACTTTCTGCCAGTCACTAACTGATTGTGCCACAGTAAAAATGTGGCAGAAAAACAGTACACTTAATAAAATGCTAATTCGTTTCATTATTTAAATATATGTATAATATCTTTGAAAAGGTTTCCTGTGTCGCATCTTGAGCTTACCAGCAATGGTTTGGCAGCTTCTTCATTTATTGTTTTCAGCTTTGTATATTCCTTAGTCGCTTCCAATATTTCTTTTCCATTGCTTACAACAGAGCATTCAGACAAATCATCTGCTAACACTTTTTCAACTTTAAGTACGCCAACTTCTTCATACACAGTTCTGCTTGCGATATTCTTAGATTTTCTTACATCCAAAAATACTCCTTCTACCACTCCGTGTATCGAACCTAAAGTGACATAACATGTTTTCATTTTTCCTTTCTTCTCTGTATAATCCTGATCAACTAAGATTCCGTTCAGCGGGAATACAGCCTCTATCATCTCGCAGGTTACTGCTGCATCTTTCAATGCTTTAGTTCTTGCTTCAGCTTCTGTGTCGCATGAACCAGAAGATGCTGTGTAATTGTTTGAAAATGCCACAGTTCCGTTTTCTGTAGATACCACCTTGATGGTATAAGCCATCTGACCTTTATATGAAACTTTTCCTTCGGAGTCTGTTTTGCGTTGTGTTTCCAGTTTGGATACAAAGCCTTCCAAAATATAATCAGCGCCAAGTTGTTTCATTTGTCCGCTGCGAGCCAATTCGTCTGCCAATGCTTCTTCTTTCAATCTTCGTTTTGTTTCCTGGTCAATTGATGATTCTGTTTCCACATCTATAACCCTTAATCTAGGATAATTTGATAAGGATGAAAGAACGGCATTTCTGGCCAGTTCGCAGTCGCCGGATTTGATTTCTGAAGATTTGTTGAAGTAATTAACTACTACTACCGGTTTCCTATATTTACTTTCTTGTGCATTTGCAAACAACGCAAAGAATAACAACAGAAATAGATTTAAACTAACTCTTTTCATAATCGTAAAATATTAAATGATAAGTAACTATTCAAAATTAATTTTATACATATGAGTAATTCACAAATAAGTTCGTACCTACAGATGCCAGTGCCCTGTTTGTACAATAGAAAAGCGAGTCCTTAGTATTGTAATCAGCAGGTCTTA
>NZ_JADYTF010000047.1 GCF_021530995.1 Bacteroides caecigallinarum | reverse complement strand
ATCTTGACGCTTCATATAATAATAATGCTAAATGTGAAGGCTTGATTAAGATGATACAACAGTGGGAGAGTGATGGTGTGACAAAAATAGATGGTATAGGAACACAGATGCACGTTTCTTGCTCTTTAAATCCTGAAACTCAGCAGAAGAATGAAGATGCAGTTGTAAACATGTTAACATTACTTGCCAATACTGGAAAGTTGATTAAAATTTCTGAGTTAGATATGGGTATTACAGATGAGAATAATAATAAAATACTTACTTCAGATGTAACTTATGTACAACTTCTTCATATGGCAGATTATTATAACTTCATTGTTCGTAAATATTTTGAGCTAATACCTCAGAACCAGCGATATGGTATCACTCAATGGTCTACAACAGATGCTGGTAATGAAGATTATTCATGGAGAAAAGGTGAGCCTATTGGATTATGGACTAATAGCTATGACAGAAAACCTTCATATGCCGGGTTTGCTGACGGATTGAACGGTACCGAAAAATCATATCTTGAGTGGGCAACGGAATAGGCTAAATCTGATGTTATTGAGAAATAATCAATCAATTTTTATCTTATAATTTTTTATGGCGGAGAATAGAATAATAATTTATTTTCCGCCATATATTTTTATGTTGTGTATGAGATTAGCTAAGGATGAATCACAATAGCGAAAATCATACATTCATGAGCAAGAGTTTCAATGTAAGCATTAGGCTAACTACAGGTTTTAAACCTTTATATACAAAAATAGCGACTGTCACTATGAACCTAATAGTAATAGCCGCTATTGTTTTGTTGAACCTATATATTACAGTTTGTATTATTTACTAGATTCCTCCTTTTGTTTTGTCAGTACACATTCCGGATGTTTCAACTTCCATTTATGTGGAAGTAGACTCAAAAGTTCTTCTTGGGTTGCCTTTTTGTGATAAGGCATTTGTGCGATGACATCGTTCAGGTATACCCTGGGATTTACATCGTGCGCCTTACATGTGGCCAGCAGAGAACAGATGACCGACATATTAACCGCTGCTTCGTGATTACCACAGAAGAGAAAATTTTTTCTGCTCAGAGTGATGGACCGTTGGACATTTTCCGCCAAATTGTTATCCCAGTACAGGCGACCATCGTCTAGACATCTCATAATAATATCCCATTTGGTATAGGCATATGTGATGGCCTTGCCTGTTAAAGAACCTGGACTGTATTTAATCCCTTCTGTCTCCATCCAGACCTTCATTGCCTCCATGATTGGCCGGGCCAGCTCCTGACGTGCCTGTCTGCGTTCATCATATGACAGGCCGGCTTCGTCACACTGACGTTCTATTTTATAGATATGCTGTATCTGAGTCAGCGCATGTTGGGCCATCTCCCTGTTTTCATCCAAAGCCTGCTCAAAATGACGGCGGATATGAACCAGGCAGTTGAGTAGCCGCACGTCGGGGTTGGTCTTGAAAGCTGTTTCATAACCTGCAAAACCGTCACATTGAAGATATCCCTTGAAGTTATATTGATTTGCCAGGGATTCGATGACCGCTCCAGCCCGTGATCCCCCGTCGTAATGAAAGATGACCAGTTTCTCCATGACTGATCTTACCATCCTAAGATATTCCTTGTCGGCCTTGTGCTTTTCCATGTTAATGACCGGAACTGTAGTCTCGTCCGCCTGTACATAATCACAGGAGAAGACTTCGCGTTTGAGTTCTTCATACAGAGGCTTAAGCAATTCCACGGTTTTCTTGAACCAGCCGTCCAGTGTACTTTCGGTCAGACCTTTCATTCCAAGATGGCGGTATTGCTGTATCTGACGGTAGAACGGGACATGATATTCATACTTCTGAAGCAATATCTCGGCAAGCAGGCTGGTGTCAGCGATGCACTTGTCGACCGGCATCAGCGGCATGGGAGCTATCTCCACACCTTTCTGTCCGGCCGGAGGAAGCTGGGTACTGTCCTTGAGAGCATATTTGGGACGGATGATTTCCTTGACGTAAAGCATACCCGGCTTGTGTTTGACGACCCTGGTTATCTCTTCTCCTATTCTACGGTATAAAGACAGGTCCACACCGGTCGGTTCTATTATATCTGTCTCCAATACGGGCAAGTCCTCTATCATTTTGCGGTTCTGACGATTTCGTTTTCCGTCTTCCACTGATTCCTTCCCAATCTTTTCCACAGCCTCGTCCCGCTTTTCTTCCGCCTGCTCCCGGAGTCCGGAAAACTCGTCGGCAAAGAGATCTGGCATATTAGGATCATATACGCGGAACTTCTCCGATTTACGGCCAAAGAGCTGACGGTTCAGCCATGCGACCTGAGCCGTCAACTCTTTGATACGTTCCTGCAGTTTTTCATTCTGCTCCGCTTGTTTTTTGTTGGTGGCAGACAATGAGGCGACAGAGGCGTTCAGCCCTTCTATCGTCTTGAGTAACATTTCCTTTTCTTCCATTGTCCGTACCTTTTTGTTGATGTAAATATACTAAATTATAGTGAATTACACAACAATATCCGTATCTTTATTTTCGCTAAAAAGCATGTTATACATGGTATTCCTTACGTTCGGCTCTTAACCGCCGGAGCCTCTGTTCCGGGTTTTCCTGTATTCCTTCAACCATCATCACCAGATCGCGCCATTCCATGGGATAGCTCTCTGATTTGGGATCATACTCCGGCAGTTTGAAGCGACCGGCCTCCAGACGTTTTACATACATTACCATACCTCCATCTTCGGCATGAAGGAGTTTCATTAGTCTGCGGCTGGAACCGATGAAGATGAAGACATCACCGTTCCTCACTTCACTGTTCATTTTCTCATGTACCACTCCGCATAGCGAACTGATACCCTTGCGCATATCTGTCCTGCCCGGACACAGGAAGTAGCGCATCGTGTCGTTCAGGTTAAACATGACCGTCTCGAAGACTTTGGGTAAATATTTCCATCAGCAAATCTTCAGAACCGCTCCCGAAGTGGGCACGAAGTCCATTGGGAAACAGCAGCGCAACACCATGCTGCAATTGTTCTTCTTGGGAAGACTCCGTAAATGCCTGTTTAAAACTGATAGGAGCCAACTCGTGTTTGATACTGCTCCTGTCAACGGAACATTTTCTACGCCAGTAGTGATAGGTTGAATAACTTACACCTATCTGTTGCAGGTACGACTTCAACGGCAGGTCGCTTTGTTGCACCTGCAATTCTAATTCTTCAAATTCTTGTCTGTTCATAATAATTGAGGTTTGATTGTATTCACTGCCGCAAAGCTACAACCAAACCTCAAAGTGTAAAAGGTGCATTTGTTCGAATGCTTACTATAAGACAATAATGTCATAATTCTAAGTTAATTCATACCGCATTTTACTTTCACATCACATATTACTTTCTTACCACATAATAATTATTCTCGTTCTTGTGGTACTCATTCTCCATTCCGCAATAGTCAGTCTGCCGGCCATCACAAAAAGACTTATAGCTTGCGAACATTATGGCTTTCATTTAATTTGCGAATATCTCATCGAATCTATAAAATTACGTTGCAAACAGATATAACTCCTTGTTGTTTGACACGTGTCGGACGAATTGCTGACAGCTGTCAAACGAATTGCCTACACGTGTCAGACAATTGTCCGACAGCTGTCAGACGATAAATAATTCTAGAATTTTAGGACCTGACACAAACTGTCTTTAAACAATTGATAATAACGGATATGTATTCCGTGAAAATCAAGGCAATAGTTTCGGGGAGATAAATTAAAAGCCTAAACTTGAGTTATAATAACATGCACGTTGATATAAAGAAAAATTCTGGTATTGTTCATGTATTAATCTTTTGAAACGAAAAAAGGTATAAAGTCATTACTCTATACCTTTTTTCATGATTTGTTAGCTAATCAATATTTATTATTGTATGGTAGCGTCATTGCCTGAAGTGGCATAAAGTCCTATCATGGCACCTGTAAATCCACCTGCTACGTTGGTTGACAGAATATCTCCTGAAACTGTTTCTCCCAAATTCTTGAGTTCGTCTTTTCCTGTAGCATAGCTGAATGTGTAATTGTTGCCTTCTGCTTTAACCTGCAGCTTGATAGGTGTTGTGTCTTCAATTTTTACACTAGCAATTGTAGTAGAACTACCTTTTGCTGTACGTTGCAAAACCAAATAGTTGTCTTCAGCCTTTTTAGTTACACCGAACACATAGTTGAAACTTTCGCTCTGGTAGCATGTAATACCTGCAAGATCTTTTTCAGTACGAGGAATGTATGAAAGAGTTGTTGTTGCGGTAAAGTTTATATGTTGCTGGCGATAGAACAATGTTGATGTAGGAACTTTAGCTTTTATGTTTGTCTCATAAGGTGTTATGCTGAGCCCTTCTGTAGTAGTAGAAACAAATCCTTCCTTTGCTCCTCTTACTCCAACCCAACGGTAATCAAGTGGGGTTGTTGTAAATGAGTCGCTGAAAGTGAAATTTCCGTTAGGGAAGTAACCGTCTTTTCCTGTCATGTTTTTTACACCTTGAGGCATTTTAAGCTTTGCTTTCAGTGGTTCCAGACCACCTTCAAAAACAGGGAATGTGCCAGTCCAGTCTACAGGAAGGATAAATGTTTCACGTCCTGTATTTACTCTGTTTGTTTCATTTGGACGTATTGCCAGGAATACACCATAGTATTTACCGTCTGGTCCTTCTACTAAATCAGCGTGTCCAGCCCAGTCTACTTTCTCTGGTCTGTCAGCTGGCAAATGTCTTTGAGAAAGTATAGGGTTCTTTGGAGCTGGTTTGAACGGACCTTTAGGACTATCTGCTATAAATATAACTTCGCTATGCCATCCGCCAGTACCACCTTCAGCACACATCAGATAGTATTTGCCGTCTTTTTTATAAAGATGTGGAGCTTCTATCCATATAGGTTTTTTAGAAAGGTCTACTCCACCGTTTACAACAACCTTGTCTGTTTCTGGAATAATCTGGTCTTTTTCTGTATCATATTCCCAAACCTTTATTACTCTGTGACCTTCGTATAAGGCTTTTTCTGGTGCATCGTTATGAACTATGTATGCCTTACCATTGTCATCGAAGAAGATGTCAGGGTCAATACCTTCGAAGTTCAGTTTTATTGGGTCGCTCCATCCCTGCATAGGATCTTTAGTTTTTACAACCATGTTTCCGATACCTCCGGCAAATTGAGTTGTAATCATGTAGAAGGTATCATTGTTTGGATTATATCTTATGGTTGGTGCATATATACCTGCGCTTATTCCTGTATCTTCTACCTTAAGCTGTGAAGGACGGTCCAAGACGTGACCTATCTGTTTCCAGTTTACAAGATCTTTTGAATGGAAGATAGGTACACCGGGATTGATGGCGAATGAAGAACATACCAGATAATAATCGTCTCCCTTACGGCAGATACTTGGGTCAGGGTAACATCCTTGCAAGATAGGACTGTAGAATTCATCTTCACTCAAAGGATTATTGGTGTATACGTCGTCGTTTCCTGTATAAATGAAATCTTTGAAAACAGGAGTTCCCGGTTCCGGTTTGAATCCGCTTTCTGCACACGAAGTTGCTATAACTCCCAATGCGCCTAATGCTAATAATTTGATTTGATTTTTCATGATTAAATTAATTGAAATTTTACGTGTGTTTAATGATATAGTTGTGTAATCTTTACAATCGCAAAGATACTATAATGCTTTATAAATAAGTGTCACAGATGTTTCATAAGTTTTGTTGTGTGTTACTACATATAATTTTTTTTATGCTTTACTCTATAGGGGGTATTGTCTTGATTTTTAGGTTTTTATATTAGGACGTGTAATATTGGCGCTATATATTTGTACTCTATGGAAATACTTTTTCCCACTGATGTAACGTATGTTATTATACTTGTAACATAAAAATTTGAATTTCGATTCATATGGTAATATTTTTGCATTATAAAAACATGGAACTATGGAAAAAAAAATTATTTTTATTTTTCTCTTTATTATACCCTTGCAGCTGTTTTCGCGCAGTAAGGTAGTAAGTGATAGTATTTTCAGTAATATTCTGAAAACTTCCAGAAATTACTCTGTTTATTTACCACCATCTTATCAGGATGATAAGAAATATCCAGTGCTTTATTTGTTTCATGGAATGTCGCAAACAGACCGTGACTGGCTGTGGCGAGGACATTTACAGGAAGTGGCCGACAGACTAATATACTCAGGTGAGGCAGATGAAATGGTTATTATTATGCCGGATGCCGGTGGTGATATATATAAGGGTTTTTGGAACGGGTATTTTAACATGCCGGGATGGAAATATGAAAGTTTCTTCTTTGAGGAACTGCTTCCTTATGTTGAGAAAAAATATAATGTTATAAGTGACAAGTCGCACAGGGCGGTAGCTGGCTTGTCAATGGGGGGAGGTGGGGCTACAGCTTACGGGCTGTGGTATCCTGATAAATTTTCGTCGGTATATGCTATGAGTGCCCTTATGGATATACCTGAGTTTGGGGCGGCAAAATATGATAATCCTGATGATAAACTTGCAATATTGACACGGGCTGTCAAAGAACGTAGCTGTGTGAAATTTGTAGAAAATGCAAATGATCAGACTAAAGCAGAATTAAGAACTGTTGAATGGTTCATTGATTGTGGCGATGATGATTTTTTGTTGGATAGAAACATTGAGTTTTTCCATGCAATGAGGAATTCCGGTATTGGATGTCAGTTTAGGGTGAGAGATGGCGGACATGATTGGGAATATTGGCATTCGGCTTTGTATATGTGTTTACAGTTCGTATCAGATGGTTTTAAAGATTAAGATTTGTGTCTTATGAGATTTTTTTTAGTATTTGTTTTAATATCTCTTGTAAATGGAATAGGAGCTGAAAATCTCAGACTATGGTATTCTAATCCTGCAAAAAACTGGTGGGAAGCACTTCCCGTGGGTAATTCCCATATAGGGGCGATGGTTTATGGTGGTATTGACCATGAAGAGATTCAGTTGAATGAAGAAACATTCTGGTCTGGTTCACCTTATAACAATGATAAATCTGGTGCCAGTCGGTATTTGGGTGATGTAAGGGAACTGATATTTCAAGGGAGGAATGCTGAAGCACGGAAATTACTTGATGAGAATTTTTTTACAGGTAATCATGGGATGCGTTATCTTACGTTAGGCAGTCTGTTAATTGATTTTTCCGGTGTAGATAACGTAAAGAATTATTACAGGGAGTTGAATCTGGATGATGCGACAGCTGTAACCGGGTTTACTGTTGATGGGATAAAATATAAACGTACTGTCTTTTCATCATTTTCAGGTAATGTAGTTGTGATAGACATTCATTCAGATAGCAATAAAATACATGATTTTGAATTGAAGTATACATGTCCGTTGGCTTTCGCTGTTGATAATGTGGGCAAAGACTTGATAGTGAAATGTAGTGGTGTGGAACATGAAGGTGTAAAGCCTGCTTTGGATGCTGTTGTTGGTATCCGCGTGATAACAGATGGAAAAAGCACTTCCGAAAAAGGAAAAATTCGTGTCAGTGATGCGTCACGCGCCACTGTATACGTATCAGCTGCTACTAACTTTGTAGATTATAAAGATGTAAGTGGTGATGCCATGAATAAGGTGATTGCTTTTCTTGATGAATCATCTTCGAAGGAATATGCTACATTGTTAAGTGAACATGTGGATAAATATAAAGAACAGTTTGACAGGGTAACATTCACACTTCCTGCTTCTGCACAGGCTGTGAAGGAAACAGATGTGAGAATAACTGAGTTTGGAAAGAAGGATGATCCTACACTACCTGTTCTGTTATTCCAATATGGACGATATTTGTTGATTTCTTCATCACAGCCGGGCAGTCAACCGGCAAATTTACAGGGTATATGGAATAAAGAAGTATATGCTCCATGGGATAGCAAATATACAATCAATATAAATGCCGAAATGAACTATTGGCCTGCAGAAGTTACAAATCTGGCAGAGACTCATTATCCTCTTTTTGAGATGATAAAGGATTTGTCTGAAACAGGTCGTAAAACAGCCAAAACTTTATACGGAGCAAATGGATGGGTGGCTCATCATAATACGGATATTTGGAGAATTGCAGGACCTGTAGATTTTGCGGATGCAGGAGTTTGGCCTAATGGAGGTGCCTGGCTTACACAGCATTTATGGCAACATTATTTATTTACAGGTGATAAAGATTTTTTACGCGATTATTACCCTGTAATGAAAGGGGCTGCCGATTTCCTATTGTCTTTCCTCGTTAAACACCCTGATTATGGATGGATGGTAACAGTTCCGTCTGTATCGCCCGAACATGGTCCTGGCGGAGTGTCTATAACTGCCGGTTGTACAATGGATAATCAGATAGCTTTTGATGTGTTGGAAAATACAAGACAAGCTGCTGAGATATTGGGAGAGAGTGGTGATTATATTGATTCTCTGAAAAATATGGCCGCAATGTTGCCACCTATGAAAATAGGCAGATATAATCAGTTGCAGGAATGGCTGGAAGATGTTGATGACCCGAATGACAAACATAGGCATATTTCTCATTTGTATGGATTATATCCAAGTAACCAGATTTCTCCATATGCTGATCCTTTTTTATTCCAGTCAGCAAAAAACACTCTATTACAAAGAGGTGACATGGCTACTGGATGGAGTATAGGATGGAAAATAAATTTTTGGGCAAGAATGCTTGACGGTAATCATGCTTATCGTATCATAAAAAATATGCTTAATATATTGCCTAACGATAATGTTGTCAAGGATTATCCTGAAGGACGTACATACCCGAACATGTTTGATGCACATCCTCCATTCCAGATTGACGGTAACTTCGGATTTACTGCCGGTATAGCGGAAATGTTGTTGCAAAGTCATGATGGAGCTGTTCATATATTGCCTGCATTGCCGAATGAATGGCAGGAAGGTAAGGTGACAGGATTGGTTGCACGGGGAGGATTTGAGATAGATATGGAATGGAAGCAGGGCAATGTAGAAAAAATTGTCGTGCATTCACGAATAGGAGGAACCATACGATTAAGAAGTTATGTTCCGCTTGAAGGCAAAGGATTGAAAAAAGCGAAAGGTGAATGCCCTAACAGTCTTTATGCGCGCGCTGATGTACGGAAACCTGTCATTTCTGAAGAACTTACATCTACTGAAAAGCCTGAACTTAGGAATGTATATGAATATGATTTGAAAACAGTTGCAGGCAAAGATTATGTTATAACGAATAAATAATTTAAACAGTATAAATCCATGAAAAAACATTTTTTATTCTCTTTTATTTTGGCTCTGGGATGTATGTGTGGTGGTGAATCGGCGGCACAGTCGAGTGATAATGGCAATGGAACTTTCACAAATCCTGTATTATGGGCCGACGTGCCAGATCCGGACGTAATCCGTGTTGGTGACGATTATTATATGGTAAGCACTACTATGCATCTTATGCCTGGTGCGCCGATAATGCATTCCAAGGATTTGGTGAACTGGAAAATCATTAATTATCTGTATGACAAGCTTGATGATAAGACTTCTTATAATCTGGAAGGTGGTACAGTATATGGAAGAGGACAGTGGGCTACATCTTTAAGATATAGAGATGGAAAGTATTATGCCTATTTTTCTCCAAACGACACCCCTTATAAGGGATATGTATATACTACAGATAATCCTGCAGGGGAATGGACTTTGTTGGCGCGTATCCCACATTTTCATGATGCTTCGTTGTTCTTCGATGATGATGGCAGGGTATATGTATTCTACGGAACAGGACAGTTACGTGAGTTGAAACCGGATCTGACAGGTGTTCTGGAAGGTGGACTTGATACAAAAGTATTCGAACGCGACAGTGAAGAGAACGGACTTCTTGAAGGTAGTAGAGTTATAAAACACGATGGAAAATATTATCTGATAATGATTTCATGGCCTGTGGGAGGCAAGCGACGTCAGGTTTGTTATAGAGCCGACAACATAGCCGGACCATATGAAAAACGTGTGATACTTGAGGATGCTCTTGGAGGATTTCCATATGTGGCACAAGGTACCATAGTAGACGATGGTAAGGGTAATTGGTACGGAGTTATTTTCCAGGATAGAGGTGGTGTGGGCCGTGTGCTTACGGTGATGCCTTGCCGTTGGGTTGACGGATGGCCTATGCTCGGAGATGAAAACGGTCGTGTGCCGGAAGTAATGAAAAAGCCTGTACAGGGATATCAATCAGAAGGACTGGTGGTTAGTGACAGCTTTAATGACGGTAGTCTTAAACTGAACTGGCAATGGAATCATAATCCTGTGGATTCTTGTTGGAGTCTGAAAGAAAGACCAGGTTACCTCAGACTGAAGACTGCCAGGGTTGTGGATAATTTATTCCTTGCTCCTAACACTCTGACCCAGCGTATGGAAGGTCCGCGCTGTGAAGCCGTCGTTTCTTTTGATATCTCGGCTATGAAGGATGGCGATGTGGCAGGATTCAGCGCATTCAATGGTGATGCTGGAATTCTTGCTTTGTCATGTGAAGGTGATAAAAAATATCTTAATATGAAATCGGAAGTTGTTAGTCTGAGTGATGAGAAGAAAGAGGTGACCGGTATTGACAGAAAAGTAATGGAGAAGGTTGAACTTGAATCAGATTGTGTGTTTTTGCGTATCGATGGTGATTTCCGATTGAATAAAGATATAGCTTCTTTCTATTATAGCTATGACAATAAGAATTGGAAAAAGATAGGTAGTGATTTCAGGATGGTATTCGACTACAGACGATTCTTTATGGGTACTAAATATGCCATATTCAATTATGCTACCAAGTCTCAGGGAGGATATGTGGATGTAGACTTCTTTGATTATAAGCGAATAAGATAATCGCATTAGTAATGATAACAGTTTTATATATAGTTTTTAATAGGTAGGCATCATACATAATATTGTAAATTTTAAAATATTGAGGATTATGAGAAAACATTTGTTTTTTTGTTGTCTCATTTGTATGGGAATGTGTGTAAGTGCAGCAGAAAGAAAAATATCAAGTCCGGACGGAAGATTGGTAGTGATGGTTTCGGACACTGACGGTAAGGCCACATATAGTGTGACATACGATGATGAGTTGTTCATAGCATCATCTCCTCTTGGTATGAAGACAAATATTGGAGATTTCACATCAGGGCTGTCAATAGGTGAAGATGTAAAAGTTTCTCTAATAGAGAACGAGTATAATCTGCCTAATATAAAGAAAAGTAGTGTTAAATATAGTGCAGGTAAGGCTATTGTACCGTTTATGAAGGATGGTAAGACGGCGTTTGACGTGGAATTCAGTGTCTCAAACAATGATGTGGCTTTTCGTTATACGGTTTATCCTAAGGGAAATACACTTTGTTGCGTGATAGAAGATGAGGCTACAGGGTTTACAATGCCTGATGGAACTACAACTTTCCTTTGCCCTCAGAGTGGTCCGATGGGTGGTTTTGCCAGAACTTCTCCAAGTTATGAAACTCCATATACATTGGATGCTGCTACAGGAAGCAACGGATGGGGCGAAGGATATACTTTCCCGTGTCTGTTCCGTAATTCCGATAAAGGATGGATTCTTGTTTCAGAAACTGGGGTTGACAGTTATTATTGTGCATCACACTTGATGGGAGGTAACGGTAATACGTATAAAATAGGATTTCCTAATCCGGGAGAATTCAATGGCAACGGAACTTCAGTACCGGGAATGGCTCTTCCTGGAAAGACACCTTGGAGAACTATTACTGTAGGACGTACTTTGGCACCAATAGTTGAAACTACTGTACCTTTTGACGTTGTAGAGCCTTTGTATGAAGCTTCAAAGGACTATACTGCAGAGTATGGTTGCGGTACATGGAGTTGGATTATTGCCGGTGATGGCAGTATGACTTACAATGACCAGAAACGATATATTGATTTTTGTGCCGACATGGGATACCGTACAGTACTAGTTGATGCATTATGGGATACACAGGTGGGGTATGACAAGGTGGAAGAACTGGCACGTTATGCGAAATCAAAGAATGTAGGGCTCTATCTTTGGTATAACTCAAATGGTTATTGGAATGATGCACCCCAGGGACCTCGTGGAAAAATGGATAATACCATTAAACGCAGAAAAGAAATGCAGTGGATGCAGAAGGTTGGCATAAAGGGTATTAAGGTGGATTTCGTTGGAAGTGACAAACAAATGGCAATGAAACTATATGAAGATATACTTGCTGATGCTAATGATTATGGATTACTGGTTATCTTTCATGGTTGTACGATTCCAAGAGGATGGGAGAGAATGTATCCGAACTATGCAGCCAGTGAGGCTGTTCTTGCCAGTGAGAATATGAATTTCTCACAGGGAAGCTGCGATGCAGAGGCATTCAATGCATGTATTCATCCGTTTGTGCGCAACACTATAGGTAGCATGGACTTCGGTGGCAGTACGTTAAACAAATTTTATAATGCAGCCAACGAACCTAGAGGCAGCCGCAGGGTTACTTCTGATGTTTTTGCACTGGCTACTGCAGTTCTTTTTCAGAGTCCTGTACAGCATTTTGCAATGGCACCGAATAATCTGACAGATGCACCGGTATGGGCTGTGGACTTCATGAAGAAGGTTCCTACAACTTGGGATGATGTCAAGTTCATAAATGGATATCCCGGTAAATATATAATAATGGCACGCAAGCATGGTGACAAATGGATTGTTTCAGGAGTAAATGCACAGGACGAGACTTTAAAATTGAATCTGGACCTTTCTTCTTTCTTCAATGCCGGCGAAACAGTAACATTATACTCTGATGATGCTAAACTTAATGGTAAAGCTTCGGAGATAAAAATAAATAAAAAACAAGAACTTAAGTTTTCCATTCCAAAGAATGGGGGATTGGTAATAACTAAAAAATGATGATTATGAAAGACATGAAAAATATATTTACTTTGGCTGCACTAACATTGGTATCTGGAGCAGCTGCACAGAATCCAGTAGTACAAACATGGTTTACAACCGATCCGGCACCACTTGTGCATAATGATACTTTATATCTGTATACAGGACATGATGAAGATAAAGCAGATTTTTTCTGGATGCAGGAATGGAGGGTTTATTCCACTACAGATATGGTGAACTGGACAGATCATGGTTCTCCGCTAGCTATAGAATCATTCAGTTGGGCTGATGACAGGGCCTGGGCAGCACAATGTATAGAACGTAACGGAAAGTTCTACTGGTATGTGTGTCTGCACTCAAAACTAAGTAATGCTATGGCAATAGGAGTGGCTGTGGGAGATAGTCCTACAGGACCTTTCCGTGATGCTATAGGAAAGCCGCTGTATGATGGTAATTGGGATTTTATAGACCCGACTGTGTTTATTGATGATGATGGTAGAGCATATTTGTATTGGGGAAATCCGAATATTTATTTTGCAGAACTTAATGAGGATATGGTATCGATTAAGGGGGAAGTAAAGAAACTGGAACAGACAGTTGAAAGTTTTGGTGCACCAAATCCTGAAAAGAGAATAAAGGGACAGAAATATAAAGATACATATACAGAAGGACCTTGGTTCTACAAGCGGAATGGTAAATACTATCTGCTCTATGCTGCGGGTGGAGTGCCTGAGCATATAGCATATTCTATGGGTGACAGTCCTGAAGGACCGTGGAAATATATGGGTGAGATTATGCCGCTTCAGGACACAGGGTCCTTTACTAATCATTGTGGTGTAGCCGATTATAAGGGCAATTCGTACTTCTTCTATCACACCGGCAAATTGCCAGGTGGAGGTGGATTCGGACGTTCAGTGGCTATAGAGGAATTCAAATATAATCCGGATGGCACTTTCCCTATAATAAATGCTACCAAAGAAGGAGTAAAACCTGTTTCTACATTTAATCCTTACAGAAGAGTTGAAGCCGAAACAATTGCTTTTTCGGAAGGAGTCAAGTCCGAACCAAATGCAAAGACTGGAGTTTATATTTCTGAAATTCATAATGGTGATTATATAAAGGTAAGAGAAGTGGACTTTGGTAAAAAAGGACCAAAATCTTTCCGCATAACTGCTGCCAGTGCTTTGCGTGGAGGTACAATTGAAGTACGCACAGACAGTATTGCAGGAAATAAGATTGCAGAAGTCAACATTCCTACAACAGGTGGATGGGAAGAATGGAAAACATTTAATAGTGAAGTTAAAACTGCTGTTACCGGAGTGCATGATGTATATTTTGTATTCCGTGGCCGCAAAGGTTGTAAATTATTTAATCTTGATTGGTGGGAGTTCTCTAAATGATGAGCTTTTTATATTAATTAATTATGAAAAATATATTATATAGTGTTTTGTTTTTTGTAGCTGGTATATTGTGGTATGTGGAATGTAAAGCTACAACAATAGAAGAAGGTTCATTCTATACAAAAGTATATAAAAATCTGTTTAAAGAATATTTAGGTATATCAGATAGAGAAACTAACAAGAAAATAAGTGATATATGGAATCATTTTTTTGTTAATCCTACAACCAAAGTTTATTTTGAAGATTCTGATACAACAGCATATATATTGGATACAGGAAATAATGATGTACGTACTGAGGGAATGTCTTATGGTATGATGATAAGTGTGCAGATGGATAGACGTACAGAATTTGACCGTATTTGGAGATGGGTTAAAAAGAATATGCATTATAAATCTGGTAAATGGCAAGGCTATTTTGCATGGCAATGTAATACTGATGGCAGCAAAATAGGAGTGGAACCTAGTTGCGCTACTGATGGAGAAGTATATTTTATTACATCTTTGTTTTTTGCTTCACATAGGTGGGGAAATAATGGAGAGATAAATTATGAAAAGGAGGGACAGCAGATTCTTTATGATATTATGTCAAAAGGAGATAAAGGAGAAATACGTAATATGTTCAATACGGATTCTTTTTTAATAACTTTTGTTCCTAAAGGAGAAATGTGGAACTTTACTGATCCTTCATATAACTTGCCTGCTTTTTTTGAATTATGGGCTTTATGGAGTAATTCAAATAAAGATTTTTGGGCAAAGACTCCTGATGCAGCACGAAAATTATTAGTCAAAGCTTCACATCCTATAACTGGTCTTTTCCCTGATTACTCATGCTTTGATGGTACTCCGCATCAACCCGATTGGAAAGAAGACTATGATGCAAGACGTTATCAGTATGATGCAATACGTTGTGCAATGAATGTGGGGATGGATTACTATATGTTTGGAAAGGATAAGACCAACCAATCTGATATGATGGAACGTTTGTTGAGTTTTTTTGAATCGGATGATTTTAAGCATGGACAGTTTGATTTGAACGGAAATAATCCAACCGGAGAATATTCGTCTGGTATGGCAGGTGCTAATGCTGTTGGCGCTTTTGCTTTGAAAAATAAGGCCTTAGCTAAAAAATATGTCTCTGATTTATGGAAACAGGAGTTCCCAATAGGTAAATATAGATATTATTCAGGTATGGTATATATGTTATCTATGCTTCATGTTTCTGGTAACTTTAGAATATATTGATTTTGTCTTTTCTTATGAGAAACGTGTGTTTTTTATATTTTATATTATTATCAACTTTTGTATGTGGTAATATTAATGCAACCGTAAGTGACAATAATGAATTGTGCTTTTGGAGAGGACATGACAGTATAATAGTCATGCCTTTGGCCGATAATGCTGTTAGAATAGTAAAAAAAGTGGGTGAAGTTTATGAACTTCCTGAAATGGTATATGTTGAAGGTAAGTCTGTACGTTTTAAATCGGTAAAAAGAAATGGTAAAGACATAATAATATTGAAGAAATTGGTAATAGAGGTTTCTGAAAATACAATTACCTTCTTATCACCTGATGGTAGATTGTTGCTGAAAGAAAAAGAACATAATATTTCTCCTTCACAAATTCAGAATGGCAGAACTTATATTTCTATGCAAGGCTTTCATTCTCCCGAAGACGAACATCTTTACGGACTGGGGCAGTTCCAGGACAATAATCTTGATGTGCGCGGACTTACAAGAAGGCTTACACAGGTTAATACACAGATATCAATCCCTTTTATTATGTCGAATAAAGGTTATGGATTGTTGTGGAATAACTATGGGCTGACAGACTTCAATCCGTGTGATGATTATGAAGATATGAAACCTAAAGCAGGAGAAGGACATGCAACTACTGTAAATGTTACTTCTACAACAGGTGGTGTGACAGAGGTCCGTCATAGTAACATCTTTACGGCAGAATTGGACATTAAAGAATCTGGACGCTATTCATTGATGCTTGACGTAGGTAGTAGGATGGCTCGCAAACATAATCTTGTAATAGATGGCAGTACTGTGATTGATATGAATAATTTGTGGCTTCCTCCAACAACATCTGTGATAGTGGAACTCTCGGAAGGACGTCATAAACTTGTTTCAGAACTGACTAAGGAAGATTCACCTAAAGTATATTACAGAAAAGTAGACAATACAACGGTGTTCAGCTCGCCTGTATCAAATGGTATTGATTATACCTTTTTTGCTGGTACACCTGACGAAGTTATAACATCTTATCGTGAAGTAACGGGTGGCATACCAATGATGCCTTTGTGGGCATTGGGATATATACATTGCCGCGAACGTTTCCATTCACAATCAGAATTACTTGATGTAGCAAATCGTTTTAGAAAAGAATCTTTACCTGTTGACATGATAGCCCAGGATTGGCAGTATTGGGGTAAATACGGATGGAACGCGATGCGTTTCGATGAAGAGTTTTATCCCTCTCCGGCAGAGATGACTGACAGCCTGCATAAAATGGATATGAAATTTATGCTGTCAATATGGTCAAAGATAGATCCCTCTTCATATCTAGGTAAGGATTTCTCGCAAAAAGGTTATTATATAAACGATACCCAATGAGTAGATTTTTTCAATAAGAATGCAGCTGATTATTATTGGACCAATATGCGCGATAGTCTTGTTGGCAGATACAATATAGATGCTTTGTGGCTGGATGCTACTGAACCGGAGAATGATGATTTTTTGGGTCGCATGGTTTGTAATGGAAAATATCCGGGAGAGATGTTTAGAAATGCTTATCCGCTGATTGTTAATAAGGCTGTCTATGAAGGATTCCGTCGTGATATTGACAATAAACGTGCGTTGCTTTTTACAAGAAGTGCTTTCCCCGGTATACAACGTTATGGGGTAGCCACATGGTCGGGTGATGTCGGTAATGATTGGGAAACCCTTAAACGTCAGATTGTAGCTGGGTTAGGTATGTCTGTGTGTGGATTACCTTGGTGGACATATGATGCAGGAGGATTTTTCCGTCCTTCTAATCAATATACAGATAAAAGCTATCATGAAAGATTTTTGAGATGGTTGCAGACTTCAGTCTATCTGCCGTTAATGCGAGTGCATGGCTATATGAGCAATACTGAGTTCTGGAATTATGGTGAAGATGTTATGCGAATATCCCGTAATGCTCTTTCGTTACGTTATTCATTGCTCCCTTATATTTATTCTTGTGCTGCGGATGTAACATTCCGTGGTGGAACCATCATGCGTCCTTTGGTGATGGATTTTGCAACGGATACTACTGCACTGTCATTGAAATATCAGTATATGTTCGGTCGTTCATTATTGGTTACTCCTGTTTTAGAACCTGAAATAAATCAAATGTGTGTATATTTGCCTGAAACAGAAGGTGGATGGTATGATTTTCGTGATAATAGTTATGCTAGCAATAATGGGTGGTATGAAACGGGGGTTTCAATAGAGAATATTCCAGCTTTTGTGCGTGCAGGTAGCATTATTCCTTTATCGACTGAACTTACTACCACTTCATCATTGTCAGGGGCAGATTTTGAAATACGTATTTTCAATGGCGCTGATGGTGAATTTTGTCTTTATGAAGATAATGGTAATAACTATGATTATGAGTCTGGACTATTTAGTGAGATAAAGATGAAGTGGAACAACAAGAAAAGGGTATTTACCATTTTTGATAAAAGTGGAAAGTTTGGTAATAGAAGAGAGGGGAGAAATATAAAAGTGATCCTTATATCTAAAAATGGAATATCTGAACGCGAAATATTATATGATGGATATAAAACAGTTGTAAAGTTTTAATGTATAAAGAATGAAATCAATACTTGGATATAAAAAAATATTATTCTTTCTCTTTTCTGTCGTGTTGGCGGGGGAAGTTTTTTCTAATGGAAAAATTGTGAATACAAGTATGCCATGTAAACTTCTTGAAGGAATCTCGTCGCGTGAATATTCCATCTATTTGCCGGAATCTTATGGTAAAGAAAAGAATAAAAAATATCCCGTGTGTTATTTGCTTCATGGAGGCAATTGTTCGTGTACGGATTGGGAGACATATGGTAATCTTCGTGTAGTGGCAGATAGTCTGATAAATTGTGGAGAGATGGAGGAAATGATAATTGTATGTCCGGAAGGAAATAAGAACAATATGATTTGGTTTAATGCTCCTCACTGGAAATATGAAGATTTCTTTTTTCTTGAATTTATACCCTATATTGAAAGGAACTATAATGTTGATGGACGTAAAGATAGCCGGTTCATAGCCGGTTATTCAATGGGGGGAGGAGCATCAATAGTGTACGGTCTCTCTCATCCTGATAAATTTTCGTCTGTGTACTCTATGAGCGGATATCTGCGTCGTCAATATTTGGAATTCCTTAAAGATGATCCTTCAGCGGAGTGGAGACAGCAATTGGTTGAAGACCATAATCCAATACGAACAGTAAATGAAATTTCAGATGGAAGAGTTGATGCATGGAAAGGTGTGGATTGGTTTATTGATTGTGGAGATAAGGATTTTACTTATGAGGCCAACATTGCATTGGTACAGGCATTTCGCGATAAAAAAGTGAATTATCAATTGAGAATATATGGAGGTGGGCATGACTGGAACTACTGGCGGCCATCTCTTGTTAGGGCTTTAAAACATATGTCTGATGTATTTAGAAGTATTAACCATAAAAAATAATTAATATGAAGACAAAAACTATTATTCCAGCTTTATGCCTTATGTCATTTTCCGGATTGGCTGCTCAGACTGCCGATGATGTGAAACTTAATATGCCGATAATACAGACAAAGTATACTGCAGATCCGGCTCCAATGTTGTATAATGATACTGTCTTTCTGTATACTTCGCACGATGAGGATGATGCAGAAGGATTCAAAATGAAGGATTGGCTGCTTTACACGTCTACAGATATGGTGAACTGGCAGGACAGAGGGGCTGTTGCCTCACTTAAAAACTTTGAGTGGTATAAAGGTGATAATGGCGCATGGGCTGCATGTGTTGTTGGCAGAAACGGTAAGTGGTATATGTATTGTCCTATTCATGGTCACGGTATAGGTGTGCTGGTGGCAGATTCGCCATATGGCCCTTTCAAAGATCCTATAGGCAAGCCTTTGATTTGGCAGAAAGAACATTGGGATGATATAGACCCGACTGTCCTTGTTGATGATGATGGTCAGGCGTATATGTATTGGGGAAATCCAAATATCTATATGGTAAAACTGAATGAGGATATGATTTCATATTCGGAAAATATCGTTAAGATGCCACATATAGAAGATTATCAGGAAGGACCTTGGTTCTATAAGCGTAACGGACACTATTATCTGGCTTTCGCTTCTACATGTTGTCCGGAAGGTATAGGATATGCCATGAGTGACAGTCCTACCGGACCGTGGGAATATAAGGGACACATAATGGATCATACAGTACGTACAAGAGGTAATCACCCTGGAATAATTGATTATAAAGGACGGTCATATTGTTTTGGTCAGAACTATGATATATTCCGTCTTCAGACCAGTCGTCATGCAGAACGCCGTTCTGTATCACTTGCCGAAATGACATACAATCCTGACGGTACTATTCAGGAATTACCTTATTTCCACGAATGCACATTGCGTCAGGTGGAAAACTTCAATCCTTATCGTAAAGTTGAGGCTGAAACGATGTCATGGGGATACGGATTAAAAACAACACAGAAAAATCCATGGGCTGTAGATCATTGGAATCAACTTGTTACAGATATAGATGAAGGAGAGTATATAAAAGTCAGTGGAGTGGATTTTGGTAACGGTGCATCATCTTTCGAAGTTTCTGCTTCATGTCATCTCTATGGAGGAAGTATAGAAATCAGACTCGATACACCCGAAGGACAGTGTATAGGAACAGTTAATATAAGTAACACCAAGACACAACTTGAAACTTTTACAACGAAAGTGAAGTCTGTTAAAGGAGTACATGATTTGTATTTTGTTTTCCGTGGGTCAAAGAATCAGAAATGCAATCTGTTTATGCTTGACAGCTGGAAATTTACAGGTAAGTAAAAAATAATTTAATTAAAATCTAATATGGCAGGTAAATTAATATTCTTTTTCTGTCTGCTACCGGCTTTTGCCTTGGGGCAGAGTTTTCAGAGAACACAGTATGGAATAAAAACAGAAACAGAGAAAGGCAATGTTGGTATTGAAGTACAGTGGTTTACTCCACGTACAGTTCGTGTGATAAAAACAAGTGCTCAGAATTCATTGCAGAAGAAAAGCCTTTCTGTGGTGTCCGAACCTCAGAAAGTTGAATATAAAGTATCAGCTTCGGATGGAAATCTGATAACATTGAAAGGTAAGGAATTGACTGTTAATGTAAATATTTCTACCGGTATAGTTTCTTTTGTTTCGGCAGAAGGTAATACTCTGCTTTCAGAAACAGAAAACAATATGCCTTTTACTGCATTTAATGATGCCGGACATGATGCATGGCATGTCTATCAAGGTTTCGATACTGATGACGATGAAGGATTTTATGGTCTTGGTCAGCTTCAGAACGGACAGATGATGCAACGCGGAATGAAGAAAACCCTTATGCAAGGAAACGTAGAAGATGTTTCTCCATTTATTCAATCAACTAAAGGATATGGCCTGTTTTGGGATAACTATTCCGTAACTACTTATTCCGATGATAAAAATGAAACTTCATTCTCCTCTGAAGTCGGCGATTGTATAGATTACTATTTCATGTATGGCGGAAATGCAGATGGTGTAATTTCAGAAGTACGTTCATTGACAGGTGATGTCCCTATGATGCCATTGTGGAGTTATGGATTTATGCAGAGTAAGGAAAGATACAAGAGTCAGGATGAAACAGTAGGAGTAGTTCGTAAGTATCGCGAACTTGGCATTCCATTGGACTGTATAATTCAGGACTGGCAGTATTGGGGACATAATTACTTGTGGAATGCAATGGATTTTCAGAACCCGACATTCAGTAATCCTCAGGCCATGATAGACAGTATACATGGAATGAATGCGCGTATGATGATATCCATATGGTCATCATTTGGTCCTGCTACCCGTCCTTATCGTGAGCTGGATAAGAAAGGGTTGCTTTTTGATATGGAGACATGGCCACAGTCCGGAGTGGAAGGCTGGCCACCGAATATGGATTATCCTTCGGGGGTTCGTGTATACGATGCCTATAGCCCTGAAGCACGCGATATTTATTGGAATCATCTGAATAAAGGCATCTTCAGTCTTGGTATGGATGGATGGTGGATGGATTCTACAGAACCTGACCATTTTAACTGGAAAGACAGTGATTTCGACCGCAAGACATATCTTGGTTCATACCGTAGTGTGCGTAATGCCTATCCGTTGATGACGGTTGGAGGCGTTTATGAACACCAGCGTGCCACAACTTCCGACAAACGTGTTATCATCCTTACACGTTCTGGATTTTTGGGACAACAACGTTACGGTTCAAATGTATGGTCTGGCGATGTACAGTCATCATGGGATTCTTTCCGCCGTCAGATACCTGCAGGCTTGAATTTCTCACTTACAGGTATGCCACATTGGAACTCTGATTTGGGTGGATTCTTTGCCGGTTCGTATAATAGTGCGTGGGGTACGGGTGATGCTGTTCGCAATCCAATGTATCAGGAACTGTATGTCCGCTGGATTCAGTTTGGGGTATTCTGTCCAATGATGCGCAGTCATGGAACAGATGTTCCTCGTGAGTTTTATCTTTATGGAAAAGAAGGTGAACCTGTATATGATGCTTTGGTGGATGCAGTGAAACTTCGTTATTCTTTATTGCCTTATATATACTCTACTTCATGGGATGTATCTCATAACCGTTCAACATTTATGCGTGCATTGGTTATGGATTTTGCTTCGGACAAACGTACGTGGAATATTGCTGATGAGTATATGTTTGGTGATGCTTTCCTTGTGGCCCCAGTTGTACATGCACAATATACACCGGAACTTATACAGAAAGAATTGAAGGAGAATGACGGATGGGGAAGCAGTAGTAAAACAGAAATAACTTCAGCGATGTCTGCTACTGACTTTACAACTGAAAAACAGATTAAAGTGTATTTACCTGAAGGTACAAAATGGTATGATTTCTGGAATAACAAATGTTTTGAAGGTGGCAATGATATAGAAGTAACTACTTCCCTTAATACAATACCTTTGTTTGTTCGTTCTGGAAGTATAGTTCCAATGGGACCGGAAGTGCAATATACATCAGAAAAGCCTTGGACTGAACTAGAAATACGTGTTTATCCTGGTTCAGACGGTAGCTTTACACTTTACGAAGATGAGTTCGACAATTATAACTATGAGAATGGTGCTTATACTGAAATAGCCTTCATTTGGAATGATAAAAACCGTATTCTTTCTATTTCTTCAAGAAATGGAGAGTTCCCTGGAATGATAAAAGAACGTAAGTTTACATTGCGTACTGCCGACGGTAATGTAAGAACTGTAGTTTATTCAGGGAAAAAAACAAAAGTGAAATTATAATATATAATTAATATTCCCCTGCTATGCATTGAAACAGCTTGTTTAAGCATGATTTGTGCATAGTAGGGGATTTTTGTGTTTGTGGATTGGGCATATTTTGTAGATTGGCTTTTATAACAGTAGAATAAAAAATGTATCTTTGCATTGATAAGGGTTATAAATATTAAGATAATTTGTAAACATGAAGTCTATATTGTATTTATTAATTTGTGTATGTTGGGTTGTGATAGGAAATGCCAATGCTCAGTATAGTAGGATATTTACTATTGAGACAGGATTATCTAGCAGTTTGATTAATAATCTGTATCAGGATAAGCGTGGTGATATTTGGATATCTACAGGATATGGATTGAACAGATATGATGGGGCTAAGTTTATAAATTATAAATCAATAAAGAATGATTCAACTTCTTTGTTATGTAATAACGTGTATTCAGTATATGAGTATGAAGATGGACTTTTTGTTCTTTCTACAGATGGGCTTCAGGCATATGATTATTCTACTGATAAATTTTATTCATTACTCTTTTCTGGGAATAATTACAATAATAAATGTATATTAAAACGTAAGGATGGTACTATATTATTAGGTACAAGTGGATATGGAATAAAGGTCTTGCATATAGATAACAATGGAGAAAGTAAGGTATCTGATTTGAATAATAATTATTACGGATATAACATAAATAGTTTGTTGGAAGACAATAATGGAAATTTGTGGATTGCTACAGAATTTGATGGCTTGATATGTGTATTGTCTGATGGAACGGAACATCGTTACACCAGTATTGGTAATGATTCTATAGATTGTATTAATCTGTGTGTAATGGATTCCGAAGGAAGATTGTACATTTCGTCTGTGGGTAATGGTGTATATGTATATAGTAGAAATGAAGGAAATTTTAAAAAAATATATGATACACGCTATCCTGTAACATCTATAGTTCAACGTGGCGGTCGTATGCTGATTGGTACTGATGGTGACGGCATTGCATATTATGATATAATGACAGGAAATACAGGAAAATCGGAATTTCTTATCAGTGATATAAATCTTTCAGAAGCTAAGGTACATTCTATTGTAGTTGATAAGTATGATAATCTTTGGATTGGCGTATTCCAAAAGGGAGTTGTATTTATTCCTGCAAATACTAATAAGTTTGGCTATATAGGTGTTCGTTCTACTTTGAATAACAGTATTGGGGATAAGTGTGTGACAGGTATATGTTGTGATTCGGAGGGAAATTTTCTTGTAGGTACCGATAATGATGGTATTTATATTTTAGATGAAAATTATAAAATGATATCACATTTGTCACCACGTAAACAAAATCCGGATGCACCTCATACTGTAATGTGTATGTTGCGTGACACGCAGGATAGGATATGGGTCGGTTCATATTTAGATGGACTTTCAATACTTGATACCAAGAAACGGTTATTAAAAAAAATATCTTTTCAGGATAACAAATATTCAAAAGCCGATAAAATTTATGCACTTGCAGAAGATATGTATGGAAGGATATGGGTAGGTACAATGGGAGTTGGGCTTTATTATATAGATCCGACTAATCCAAATAAAGTAAATGATGTTCTTAGAGTTGGAAGTCATGAACTGGAATTAAATAAGAATGTTAATTTATGGATTAATAGTCTTTATTGCAGTCCATCTGGTATATTGTATATTGGAACGGTGGATGGAATAAAGTGTTTAGACTTAAATACAGCTTCTTATAAAGCCCCTTTGTCTGTCCTTCGAAGAAATACAATAACATCCATATGTCAAGATAGTGCAGGTAGTATATGGATAGGTACAATTGATGGTATTAAAGTATTTACTCCTGATCTTTCTAAAATGCTTGTCTCATATAGTGTGGAAGATGGGCTTCCAAGTAATAATATTGCTTCTATTACTAATGATTCTTCAGGTAATATGTGGGTAAGTACTAATCTTGGACTTGCTAAATTCGATTTACATACAGAAACTTTTAATTCTTTTAGAACTTCTGATGGGCTTTATAAC
>NZ_JADYTF010000046.1 GCF_021530995.1 Bacteroides caecigallinarum | reverse complement strand
ATAGAATCATTGAGCATATAAACAGCTTTTTGTACTGTAGAATTATCTTTTTGTTTCCAGTATTAATTTCTTATTTCGGGTAAATCCCTTATTTTTACCGTAACAGTCATGAAATAAGCACAAAAAATATTAACTTTACGCCGAAATTTCAATTTAACAAAAATGGCCATTATCATTAAGAAAGTCAGGACGAAGAAAGATTTTCGCACTTTCATTCGTCTCAATTATGAATTATACAAAAACAATCCTTATTCCGTACCCGATTTGTACGACGACATGGTTAACACTTTAAGCAAGGATAAAAATGCTGCTTTCGAATTCTGCGAGGCTGAATATTTCCTGGCATATAAGGATGAAAAACCTGTTGGACGTGTGGCAGCCATTATAAATAATCGTGCCAACGAGACATGGAACAAGAAGGAGGTACGTTTCGGATGGATTGACTTCATCGACGATGCAGAGGTGTCGAAGGTTCTTATTGATGAAGTGGAAAAATGGGGAAAGGAAAGAGGCATGGAATATGTGGTAGGTCCGCTTGGATTTACCGATATGGACCCTGAAGGAATGCTTGTAGAGGGATTCGACCAGCTGAGTACCATGGCGACTATATATAATTACCCATATTATCCTGTCCATATTGAGAAACTTGGTTTCGAAAAGGAAGCAGACTGGGTGGAATTCAAACTCAAAGTGCCTGAAAAACTCCCTGAAAAGTTTGTACGTATATCAGAAATAATTCTTCAGAAATATAATCTCAAGATCAAGAAACTCACCCGTAAGGAACTGAATGAGAAAAATTACGGTCAGAGGATATTTGATCTTATCAACGAGGCTTATGCTCCGCTTTACGGCTTCTCAAAGATGACTCAGGGACAGATAGACCAGTACATAAAGATGTATCTGCCTGTGATAGACCTGCGTATGGTGTCGCTTGTGGAAGATGCCCAAGGTGAGCTGGTGGCAGTAGGTATATCAATGCCTTCATTGTCTGTAGCTCTTCAGAAAGCTAAAGGAAAAATGCTGCCTTTCGGATGGTGGCACTTGCTCAAAGCCCTGTTTATCAAGAAACCTAAGATACTTGATTTGCTGCTCGTAGGAGTGAAGCAGGAATATCAGAATAAGGGTGTGAACGCGCTGTTGTTCTACGATCTTGTACCGGTATATAAGGAAATGGGATTCGAATACGGAGAAAGTAATCCTGAACTGGAAGAAAACAAGAAAGTACAGTCGCAGTGGAGTGCATTCGAACCTGTACAGCACAAGCGTCGTCGTGCTTATAAGAGAAAGATTAATTGAGTTTTTATATACAATGGATGAACTGAATCAGAATATTAATGCTTCGGAACCTCAGGTGTCATATACGGAAGAGAACATCCGTCACTTGAGCGACATGGAACATGTGCGTACCCGTCCGGGTATGTACATCGGACGTCTGGGCGACGGCTCGCAGGCGGAAGACGGTATATATGTGTTGCTCAAGGAAGTGGTGGACAACAGTATTGACGAATTCAAGATGGGGGTAGGAAAGCGTATTGACATCACTCTGGAGGATAATCTCAGAGTATCGGTACGCGACTATGGCCGTGGTATCCCTTTGGGAAGCCTTGTGGATGCAGTGTCCATGTTGAATACCGGAGGTAAATACGATACCAAAGCTTTCAAGAAAAGTGTCGGACTTAACGGTGTGGGTGCTAAGGCAGTGAATGCACTGAGTGTGAAATTCATTGCACGAAGCGTACGCGACGGACAGATGCGTGAGGCAATTTTCGAAAGGGGAGAGTTGGTGAGTGATACCACTTCGACTACTGACGAGGAGAACGGTACGTTTATCTTTTTCGAACCGGACAATACCCTCTTCCTGAACTATCATTTCCGTCCGGAGTTTATCGAAACGATGCTCCGCAACTACACTTACCTCAATACCGGTTTGTCTATCTATTACAACGGACGGCGTATCGTCAGCCGTAATGGACTTGAGGACCTGCTGAACGACAATATGACTGCACAGGGTATATATCCTATAGTGCATATCACAGGCGAGGACATTGAAATAGCATTCACTCACAGCCCTCAATATGGCGAGGAGTATTATTCGTTTGTCAACGGACAGCACACCACTCAGGGAGGTACGCATCAGAGCGCGTTCAAGGAACATATAGCACGCACCATAAAGGAATTTTATGGCAAGAATCTTGAATTCCAGGACATACGTAACGGTCTGGTGGCTGCCATCGCGATAAACGTGATAGAACCTACATTCGAAAGCCAGACAAAAATCAAGCTCGGTTCGCTTACAATGGCTCCTGAGAAAGATTCTGACGGCAATCCTTATCCGCTTTCGGGAGTGAGTGTGAATAAGTTTGTTGGCGATTTCATAAAGGAGAATGTCGATAACTATCTCCACAAGCATCCTGATGTGGCAGAAATATTGCTGCAGAAGATACAGGAATCGGAAAAAGAAAGAAAAGCCATTGCCGGAGTGACAAAGATAGCACGCGAAAGGGCAAAGAAGGCAAATCTGCATAACCGTAAGCTGCGCGACTGCCGCATACATCTGAATGATGTGAAGTCCGGCAAGAAGGACGAAGAAAAAGACCCGCGTCTGGACAGTGCCATATTCATCACCGAGGGTGACTCTGCCAGTGGCTCAATAACAAAGAGCCGTGATGTGAATACACAGGCTGTCTTCAGTTTGCGCGGTAAACCGCTCAACTCTTTCGGACTGACTAAGAAGGTGGTTTACGAAAATGAGGAATTCAATCTCCTTCAGGCTGCACTCAACATCGAGGACGGTCTGGACGGACTTAGATATAATAAGGTGATTGTGGCTACTGATGCCGATGTCGATGGTATGCACATACGCCTGCTGATGATAACATTCTTCCTGCAGTTCTTCCCCGATCTGATAAAGAAAGGTCACGTGTATATACTTCAGACTCCTTTGTTCCGTGTGAGAAACAGGAAGAAAGGTACATACGTTACACGCTATTGTTACACCGACGAGGAAAGACTTGCCGCTATTGATGAACTCGGACCTAATCCGGAAATAACCCGATTCAAAGGTCTTGGAGAAATATCTCCCGATGAGTTCCGTAACTTTATTGGTGAGGATATGCGTCTGGAACAGGTGACTCTGAGAAAGACTGATGCCGTGAAGGAACTTCTGGAATTCTATATGGGAAAAAATACCATGGAGAGACAGAATTTCATTATTGAGAATCTGGTGGTTGAGGAAGACGTTAATTTATAAATGAAATGAAAAAAGCAATATTCCCCGGTACCTTCGATCCGTTTACTATCGGACACTATTCGGTAGTGAAACGTGCCCTTACTTTTATGGATGAGGTGGTAATAGGTATCGGTATAAACGACAGCAAGCGCACATGGTTCCCTACGGAGAAACGTGTGGAGATGATAAGCAAGCTCTATGCAGACGAGCCTAGAATAAAGGTTGCCTCATATTCCGGCTTGACAATAGACTTTGCCCGCGAGTGTGGTGCGCAGTTCATAGTGCGCGGTATACGTACAGTGCGTGACTTTGAATACGAAGAAACCATTGCCGACATTAATCGCAAGATGGCAGGTATAGAAACCATTCTGCTGTTCACCGAGCCTGAACTGACTTCGGTAAGTTCAACTATCGTGCGCGAACTTCTTCAGTTTGGCAAGGATGTAAGTCCTTTTCTTCCTAAAGGTATGAAACTGTAATTATATGTTGACTGGGCTTCCGTATTGATGGAAAGCTTTATAGTTTGTAACTAAAAAGAACTATGTCAACTCGTCAGCTCGTAACAAAAAATATATATGAAGCTTAAATTATTATTTATTATATGTTTATCCATGAGCACAGCACTGATTGTTGAAGCTCAGAATAAATTATTGAACTCGCCGGCTAGAAAACTACAGCTGGCAGAATTCGCCATTGCCAATCTTTATGTTGACGATGTGGATGAAGAAAAACTTGTAGAAGATGCCATAATCAATATGCTTGAAAAGTTGGACCCTCATTCCACTTACTCCAATCCTGAGGAAGTAAAGAAGTTGAATGAACCGCTTGTAGGTAATTTCGACGGTATTGGAGTTCAGTTCAATATGGCTACAGATACACTTTTTGTTATTCAACCAGTATCTGGAGGTCCGTCCGAGAAAGTCGGTATCCTGGCTGGCGACCGTATAATTGAGGTAAACGATACTGTTATAGCCGGTGTAAAGATGAGTACAGAGGAAATAATGCGCCGTCTTCGTGGTCCGAAAGGTACAAAAGTCAATCTGAAGATTATGCGTCGCGGAGTGAAGGAATTGTTGCCTTTCACAGTGAAGCGCGACAAGATTCCTGTCTATAGTCTTGATGCCTTTTATATGATGACCAAGACTACAGGATACATTCGTATAAGCCGTTTTGCAGCCACTACGGCAGAAGAGTTTGAGGATGCACTACATAAATTACAGAAAGAAGGTATGCGCAATCTTATTATTGACCTTCAGGGAAACGGAGGAGGTTATCTGAATGCTGCCATAGAGATAGCAAACCATGTACTGGAAAAAGGTGAGCTGATTGTCTATACAGAAGGTAGGCGCAATCCACGTACAGAGTTTAAGGCCCGTGGAAATGGTGATTTCCGAAACGGCAAGCTTGTTGTGTTGGTAGATGAGTTCTCTGCTTCGGCAAGCGAAATCGTGACAGGAGCCATTCAGGACTGGGACAGAGGAACAGTAGTGGGCAGACGTACTTTCGGTAAAGGACTTGTGCAGAGACCGATAGATCTTCCTGACGGTTCTATGATACGTCTCACTGTGGCACGCTATTACACTCCTTCAGGCAGATGTATACAGAAACCGTACGAAAGTATAGAACAGTATAACAGAGACCTTATCGAGAGATACAACCGTGGTGAGATGCAGAGTGCTGACAGTATTCACTTCCCTGACTCTTTGAAAACAAGGACTTTGAAGAAAGGACGAGTAGTATATGGCGGCGGAGGTATAATGCCTGACTACTTTGTGCCTATTGACACTACATATTATACAGATTATTATTTGGCGTTGCGCGACAAAGGAGCCATTGTACAGCAGAACCTTAAGCTTATAGATGCATATCGCAGCGAATGGAAGGCAAAATATAAGACATTCGACCGTTTCAACAAGCGATTTGATGTGACCGATGAAATGCTGGACAATTTGATAGCTCTTGGCAAGACAATGGGAATAGAGTATAATGAAGAAGAATACAAGACTGCCCTTCCACTTATAAAGACACAGTTGAAGGCACTTATAGCACGCGACCTGTGGGATATGAACGAATATTTCCAGGTTATAAACTCTATGAACGAGACTGTGCAGAAAGGACTTGATATTATAGAAGATTAACTGACGGGTTGACAAGGTTTCCGTCTGTATGGAAACCTTGTCTATTTGAACTGAAACCTTGTCAACTAAAATTAAAGAATTATTTCCTTAATTGTTTGTAATAATGATGGAAATAGCCTAACTTTGCCAAATCTAAAGACCATTAATAAAGACTATTTTAGTTTTAATTATTAAATAATTTAAAATCAATCATTTATGTGGTTAAGTAATTCATCTATTGGTAGGAAAGTGGTGATGAGCGTTACAGGTATCGCCCTTGTCCTGTTTCTGACATTTCACATGGCGATGAACCTTGTTGCATTGTTCTCAGGTGAGGCATACAACATGATTTGCGAATTCCTGGGTGCTAACTGGTACGCATTGGTTGCAACTCTTGGTTTGGCTGCCTTGTTTGTAATTCACATCATTTACGCTTTCTGGTTGACTATCCAGAACCGTGCTGCACGCGGTAGCGAACGCTATGCAGTAACAGTTAAACCAAAGAACGTAGAATGGGCTTCACAGAACATGCTTGTTCTTGGTATCATCGTGATTTTGGGATTGGCACTTCACTTTGTCAATTTCTGGTACAAGATGCAGTTTGCTGAAATTATCCACGAGCCGATGTTGGGCGGTCTTCACGCAACAGACGGTTACGGTTACATCATGCAGACATTCTCTAATCCTGTGTTCTTCGTATTGTACCTGATTTGGTTGGCAGCTCTCTGGTTCCACCTTACTCACGGATTCTGGAGCTCTATGCAGTCATTGGGTTGGAACAACAAGACTTGGATCAACCGTTGGAAATGCATCTCTAACATCTATTCAACAATCATCGTGTTGGGATTTGCTCTTGTAGCAGTAGTATTCTTCCTGAAAAACATGATGGGTTGCGGTGCTTGCTAATTGAAAAGTGTAACTGATTAAATTAAAAACATTATGACTAAAGTTTTAGATTCTAAGATTCCTGAAGGCCCAATAGCTGAGAAATGGACTAACTATAAAGCTCACCAGAAATTGGTGAACCCGGCTAACAAACGCCGCTTGGATATCATTGTTGTAGGTACAGGTTTGGCAGGTGCTTCTGCTGCCGCTTCACTTGGTGAAATGGGATTCCGTGTATTCAACTTCTGTATCCAGGACTCTCCACGCCGTGCACACTCTATCGCTGCACAGGGTGGTATCAACGCTGCTAAGAACTATCAGAACGACGGTGACTCTGTATATCGTCTTTTCTACGATACAGTGAAAGGTGGTGACTATCGTGCTCGTGAAGCTAACGTTTACCGTCTTGCCGAAGTTTCAAACAATATTATCGACCAGTGCGTGGCACAGGGTGTTCCTTTCGCTCGTGAATACGGCGGTACACTTGCCAACCGTTCTTTCGGTGGTGCACAGGTATCACGTACTTTCTATGCTAAAGGTCAGACTGGTCAGCAGTTGCTTCTCGGTGCATACTCTGCATTGAGCCGTCAGGTAGGTGTAGGTACGGTAAAATTGTACACTCGTTACGAAATGCTTGACGTGGTTTTGGTTGAAGGCCGTGCTCGCGGTATCATCGCCAAGAACCTCGTAACAGGTAAACTTGAACGTTTTGCTGCTCACGCAGTAGTTATCGCAACTGGTGGATACGGTAACACTTACTTCCTTTCTACTAACGCTATGGCATGTAACGTAACAGCTGCTATGTCTTGCTACCGTAAGGGAGCTATGTTTGCTAACCCTGCTTACGTTCAGATTCACCCAACTTGTATTCCAGTACACGGTGACAAGCAGTCTAAGCTTACATTGATGTCAGAATCACTTCGTAACGACGGTCGTATCTGGGTTCCTAAGAAAATTGAAGATGCAAAAGCACTTCAGGCAGGAACCAAGAAGGGTAGTGATATCCCTGAAGAAGACCGTGACTACTATTTGGAACGCCGTTATCCTGCATTCGGTAATCTTGTTCCACGTGACGTTGCTTCACGTGCAGCCAAGGAACGTTGCGACCACGGATTCGGTGTTAACAACACAGGTCTTGCCGTATTCCTTGACTTCTCTGAAAGTATCGAACGTCTCGGTCTTGATGTAGTTCTTCAGCGTTACGGTAACCTCTTCGATATGTACGAAGAAATCACAGACGTTAATCCGGGTGAACTTGCAAAAGAAATCAACGGACGCAAATACTACAATCCAATGATGATTTATCCTGCTATCCACTATACAATGGGTGGTATTTGGGTTGACTACGAACTTCAGACAACTATCAAGGGTCTGTTCGCAATCGGTGAATGTAATTTCTCTGACCACGGTGCAAACCGTCTTGGTGCATCTGCATTGATGCAGGGTCTTGCTGATGGTTACTTCGTATTGCCATACACAATCCAGAACTACTTGTCAGACCAGATTACAGTTCCTCGTTTCTCTACAGATCTTCCTGAATTCGCTGAAGCTGAAAAGGCTGTTCAGGCTAAGATTGACCACCTGATGAACATCAAGGGTAAGAAATCAGTTGACTCAATCCACAAGGAATTGGGCCGCGTAATGTGGGACTTCGTAGGTATGGGACGTACAAAAGAAGGCTTGACAAAAGGTTTGGAACGTCTGAAAGAAATCCGCAAGGAATTCGAAACAGAACTGTTTATCCCTGGCTCAAAAGAAGGTATGAACATCGAGCTTGACAAGGCATTCCGTCTTGACGACTTCATCACTATGGGTCAGCTTATCGCTTACGATGCTTTGAACCGTGAAGAATCTTGCGGTGGTCACTTCCGTGAAGAACACCAGACTGAAGAAGGTGAAGCTAAGCGTGATGACGAAAACTTCTTCTATGTAGCTTGCTGGGAATACCAGGGAAGCGACGACAAGGCTCCTGTACTTTATAAGGAACCATTGGTTTATGAAGCAATTAAGGTACAGACTCGTAACTACAAGAGCTAATTGAGCTAATCTGAGACGAAGTAAAACAATTTAAAGAAAAGAAGTAAAATGGATAAAAATATATCATTTACGCTGAAAGTATGGCGTCAGAACGGACCTAAGGACAAAGGTCATTTCGATACATTCCAGATGAAAGACATTCCGGGTGATACTTCATTCCTCGAAATGCTCGATATCTTGAATGAAATGTTGATTGAAGAAGGTAAAGAACCTATAGTATTCGACCACGACTGCCGTGAAGGTATCTGCGGTATGTGCTCATTGTACATCAACGGACATCCACACGGACCTGCAACAGGTGCTACTACTTGCCAGATTTATATGCGTCGTTTCAAAGACGGTGACACTATCACAGTTGAACCATGGCGTTCTGCAGGTTTCCCTGTAATCAAGGACTTGATGGTTGACCGTTCTGCATACGACAAGATTATGCAGGCTGGTGGTTTCGTAAGCGTATCTACAGGTGCTCCTCAGGATGCAAACGCTATCCTTATCCCTAAGACAGTTGCTGACGAAGCTATGGATGCTGCTACATGTATCGGTTGCGGTGCTTGTGTAGCTGCATGTAAGAACGGTTCTGCTATGCTTTTCGTTTCTGCAAAAGTCAGCCAGTTGAACCTTCTTCCTCAGGGTAAGCCAGAAGCTTTGCGTCGTGCAAAAGCTATGTTGTCTAAGATGGACGAACTTGGTTTCGGTAACTGTACAAACACTCGTGCTTGTGAAGCAGAATGTCCGAAATGCGTTTCTATCAGCAACATTGCCCGCTTGAACCGCGACTTCATCAAGGCTAAACTGAAAGACTAATAACTGTCTATATAACTGAATTAAAATCCGGTTTCATTCGTTGAAACCGGATTTTTTATTTGTTAATGTCTTCTCATATCAATATTTGATTTATTCTTTATGTTGAAAATGATATGTATATCTACTATCGGATTGTAATGAGATTGATAGTATAACTTATAATGTGAAATATTTTTAAATCAATAACTTTTACCGGAGAAATATTTGGATTTATTACGTGTATTTGATACATTTGCAACGTGATTTTTTTCATAGTATTAGATTTAAGGTTAACAAGGTACGGGGACAAGGCGTTGTCCCCTTTTTTTATACCAGTTTATAAACTCCTCCAGCCAAAGTACGGACTATTCCTTTCATTTCCATTTCAAACAGTATACCGGTCATTTTGTTTATAGGGATATTGGTATTGACAACAATAGTGTTTATCTGTAGTCCGTCAGGATTCTTTCCCAATTCCGATATTACAAGTTCTTCCTCCTGAGTGAGATTTGGGAATAGCTGACGCTGTATGCCTTCGCGAGGATTTGATGTAGGAGTATAATCCCAGTTCATGGCTTTCACCAGTTCTTCCGCACTTTGCAGTAGTGTTGCCCTGTTGCTGCGGATAAGTGTGTTGCAGCCAACAGAAAATTCGTCACATATACGACCGGGGAAAGCAAAGCAGTCGCGGTTATAACTCTCGGCTATATCGGCAGTGATCAGTGCGCCTCCTTTGGCTGCCGATTCTACTACTATGGTGGCATCACTCATTCCTGCTACTATCCTGTTGCGCTTTATGAAGTTCTGTCTGTCGGGATTCGTTCCGCTTGGGTATTCGGTTATGAGTCCGCCGTGGTTGAGCATTTCTGCTGCAGTACGTCGGTGGACTGCCGGATAGATTCTGTCCAGACCGTGTGCCAGTACACCTACAGTATCCAGACCGTATTGTAGCGCTGCTCTATGGGCGTTTATGTCGATACCGTATGCCAGACCGCTTACAATAATTGTATCAGGTAAGATTTCGTGCAGTTCATTTATAAATCGCATGCAGATGTCCTTACCATATTCTGTGGCATGGCGTGTGCCTACGAGATTGATTATATGCAGGCTGTTTAGATTGGCTGTACCTCTGTAGAATAACAGAAGTGGGGCATCATCACATTCGCGCAGGCGAGAAGGATAGTCTTCATCGTTTAGTGTAAGACATCTGATTCCGTTCTTCTCGGCAAAACGTATCTCTGCTTCACACAGGCGCAGCACATCGCAGTTGACTATAGCGTCAATCACTTTCTGTGATACGTCGGGCACAATGTCTTTAAGATTCTTGGCATTGCTGAATATTGTTGTGGCTGAGCCTGCCGCCTCCATTAGACGGTGTGCACCTATCAGACCAAGTCCCGGTACGCGGGTCAATGCCATTGTATAAAGCAGTTCTTCGTTCATGGTAGTGTTCTGACTTGAATTTTGCGATATTATTCGCTGAAATATGGTGAGAAAATAGTGTTGAAAACTTCGCTGTCGCCCAGACGGCCGTTTATCACGCATACGGTTTCCACTGTAGCTTTTATTACAGGCTTCATGTCGGGCAGACGGAAGATGTCCTGATAGAACACGTATTTTATGCCTTCCTTCTTGATGTATAGTTTGGAGATGAATTCGTCGCCACTCTTCAGCGGTGTCTTGAAGGCCATGTTCAGTCTTGCCACTACAGGGTCTATGCCTTCGTCGTGAAGGCGTGCGAAACTTACTCCCAGTGAAGAGAGGAACTCGTGGCGGGTGTGTTCTATGTAGTGCTGGTAATTGGCATTGTTCACTATGCCCTGAAGGTCGCATTCGTAGTCGCGTACCTTCATTTGCAGTTCGAAGATGTATTTCATTTTACTCCTTTAATGTTGATTAGTTACAAACTTACGGAAAAATCCTCTTATATCTATCGTTGCAAGGAATATTCTTCATATTTTTGCGTCTATGGATAAGGAACTTAAGATTTTTGCGGCCCCGTTACAGGGTTTTACGGAGGCTGCATGGCGTGTGGCACATAATGAAGTGTTTGGCGGGGTGGATGCTTATTTCACTCCCTTCATCAGATATGAGAAAGGCGGACTGCGCAATAAGGACAGGCGCGAGGTACTGCCTGAAAATAATCGTGGCATAAAGCTTATTCCTCAGATTATGGCTTCCGAGCCGGAGGAAATGAAGGCTTTGGCCGATTTTATATTGACTTTAGGATATAAGGAGATAGACCTCAATATGGGTTGTCCTTTTCCGCTGATAGCGAACAGAGGGAAGGGCAGTGGTATATTGCAATATCCTGAGAAGGTGGCTGCGCTTATGGAGTGCATTAGTGCTTATGTGGCTGACGGTATAAACTTCAGCGTGAAGATGCGGCTTGGACAGATATCTGCCGATGAATGGAAAGAGATTCTTCCTGCAATAAATGCATCTGAGGTGAAGATGGTTACTCTTCATCCTCGTATCGGCAAACAGCAGTATAAGGGTGAGGTGGATATGGAGGCTTTTGCGGAGTTCTATAATGAATGTCGGAAGCCGTTGGTGTATAATGGCGATTTGTGTAGTGTGGCAGACATACAAATGGTTGTAGATAAGTTCCCCGACTTGTATGGTGTGATGATAGGTCGCGGGCTGCTTGCCGACGGTGCTTTGGCTGCCGGATATAAATCTGGTTCGGAACTCAAGCAGGACGAACTGTATGCCAAGGTACGCCGTATGCATTCTCTGATGTATCAAAGATATTCGGAAACTATCGAGGGCGGCGATGCACAGCTTCTTCTTAAAATGAAGTCCATGTGGGAGTACTGGCTTCCCGAACTTGACAAGAAGAAAAGGAAAGCCATACACAAGGCAAACAAGCTGTCAGTCTATCTGAACGAAGTAGATGGGATTAGGTAGTTTTTTTCAAATACTCAAACCCTATGCGGCAGTACAGGCATTTCTTCGGATCGCAGTAATTCTTTTTCAGCTGTATAAGAGCCTGGCTGTCGCCTGCATGTGCGGCTTCCAGTCCGCATTCTTTCCACATTCGTGTGATGTAATTGTTTTCCGGTTTCAGCGTTTCCAGCATTTCTGAGGCACGCGCCGTAAGACGGTTTATTCCTCTGTGTTTTCCGTAGGCATAGAGGAATGGTATTACCGTATTTATAATCAGCAGGTTGATTGATGAAGTACTGAGGTTTTTCTTTAAAGGAGTGGATACTTCGCCGAAAGTGTAGTGCGTTATCCAGTATTCTGAGGTGTCTGTCTCAAACATCGGTCTCAGTTGTTCTATCGTTTCAGCTTCAAGAATTCTTGACAGCAATCCTTGTGATGTGTGATACAGTTTTGCCAGCTGGGCAATCCTTACGTGTGGGAAATTTCCGGGACGCATACGCAGCAGTTTCCAGCGGCAGTTGTCCGAAGTAGTGAAACCGAATTTGTGTTTCAGGTATGTATATTCTTTCAGAAGCTTGTCTGTATATTCATCGTATGTGGCATCAAGTAGTCCTGCTTGTCCGAAGAAGATGGCTTCTATCTGGAACAGACTGTCACGATGCTTGTCCACAGCCCTTAGCGGAATGGTCTGTGCCCACAGTTCGAAGGCTTCGCTGTTGGTTCCGAAACCGAAGTTGCGCGCCAGGGTGATGAAGAACACGTCTTCCCAGTTATTGTTATACTTTTCCATCAGTCTCATTATGCGTTCCGTCTTTTCTTCGAAACGCTCTATTTGGAGTGTGTTCAGCCAGCTGTGCATCAGTAGTTTGGACAGCGACGGAATGAGCCTGTAGCATGCAGGATAATGTGCCGTGCGTATCAGCTCGTTGTAGCTGTCCACAAGATAAGTGGGGTAGTGCAGTTCCATCTGTGGAATCTTCTCGCCATTCGGTCTGCATGGCTCATAGTCAATGTCGGACGCTACGTGTAGAATTACATTGTCGTAATCGGAATTTGTGTCATGATGATGTGTCTTCCAGTCGGAAGCTTTGAGGTGTATCTCTATGTTTCCCACCCACAATACGCCTCCTATCTTGATTTTGGCATTGAAGAAGTCGGGACCGGCATTGGTGTTCCATAGTCCCGGGTCAATAACTTCCACTTCCATGCCGTCTGTAGTACGTAACGGCTTAAGCGGGAAAAGTTTGTGTTTCCATACGTAATGTAAAAGTTGTTCCATGCTAACGAGTGTAAATATTGCCTAAATGTAATGATTTATAATGAAAAGCATTATCTTTGTGGCTAAAATAAATCGAAAAATATGAAGATAGCATTAATTGGATATGGAAAAATGGGCAAAGAGATAGAAAAGATTGCCCTTTCACGCGGACATGAGATTGTTAGCATCATTGATATAAATAATACACAGGATTTTGAGTCAGAAGCGTTCCGCTCGGCTGATGTGGCAATAGAGTTTACTGCTCCTTCTGTGGCTTACAACAACTGTTTGTCGGCTTTCAAGAATGGTGTAAAGGTGGTTTCAGGCAGTACTGGATGGATGGGCGAACATGGTGATGAGATGCGCCGCATGTGTACCGAAGAAGGTGCCACTCTGTTCTGGTCGTCAAACTTCAGCCTTGGCGTGGCTATATTCTCTGCCGTAAACAAATATCTGGCCCGCATAATGAATAATTTCCCGGGATATGATGTGTCGATGGTGGAAACTCATCACATTCACAAGCTTGACGCTCCAAGCGGTACTGCCATTACTCTGGCTGAAGGTATTCTGGAGAACCTTGACCGCAAGGACAAATGGGTTATGGGAACACTTACTGCTCCGGACGGAACTGTGACAGGTACAACTGAGTGTGCTCCAAACGAAATGCCTGTGAGCGCAATACGTCGCGACGAAGTGCCGGGTATTCACACCATAACATACGAATCTGAAGCTGATTCAATCATCATTACTCACGATGCCAAGAACCGTAAGGGATTCGCTCTTGGTGCTGTGCTTGCAGCTGAATATACTGCTGGACATACAGGATTCTTAGGTATGAATGACTTGTTCAACTTTTAATTATCTTGGCTGATTTTCAGCTTTTAATTCTTAATTTTTAATTCCTAATTCACAAAATGATACAGGCATCACGCAAACAATGGATAAAGTTTGCCATAGCAATGGTTCTTTATCTGGCATTCATCATCTGGCTGAAGAGCTGGCTTGGTATAGTTGCCATACCGTTTATCTTCGATGTTTATATAACCAAGAAAATACCTTGGACATGGTGGAAGAAATCTACCAATCCGCTTGTCGTAACCGTGATGAGCTGGGTAGATGCCATCGTATTCGCTCTGGTGGCAGTATATTTCGTCAATCTGTATTTCTTCCAGAACTACGTCATTCCTTCGTCTTCGCTGGAGAAGTCGTTGCTCGTGGGCGACTATCTGTTTGTGAGCAAGATGAGCTATGGAGCAAGGATTCCGCAGACTCCGCTTCACATGCCGCTTACTCAGCACACTCTTCCGGTGTTCAACTGCAAGTCGTATCTGGAATGGCCTGAATGGGACTATAAGCGTGTGGATGCTCTCGGTCACGTACAGCTTAACGATATCGTGGTATTCAATTTTCCTGCAGGTGATACTGTGGCTACAGCCATGCCGGCAGAGGATATCTACCGTATAAGCTATCAGGCTGGTAAGGAGCTTTCCAAACCTGTTGATATGTCGGCTCTTACTCCGCTGCAGCAGCGCGATGTATATGACTACTATTATGCAGTAGGCCGCAGATATATTAATGAAAACAAGTCTATGTTCGGCGAAGTGGTGAGCCGTCCGGTTGACAGACGTGAGAACTACGTGAAACGTTGCGTGGGACTTCCGGGACAGACACTCGAAATCAAGAACAAGATAGTTTATCTTGACGGCAAGGCAAACAAGGAACCGGACAATGTACAGTACAGATATTTCGTACAGACCACACGTCAGCTTCCTGATGAACTCTGCAAGGAACTTGGTATAAGTAAGGAAGACCTTATGGCTTACTATCCGCAGGAGTCTGTATATAACATCCCGCTTACAGAGAAAGCTAAGGCTGCTCTGCTTGCACGCAAGGATCTTGTGAAATCGATAACAGAAGTTCCGGGTGATGATGCGGGAGGTCTGTATCCGGTGAACAAGCTCACAGGATGGACTACCGACAACTATGGACCTGTATGGATTCCTAAGAAGGGTGAGACAATTGAACTGACAATAGACAATCTTCCTATATACGAACGCCCTATACATGTGTACGAAGGCAACAAGCTTGAAGTGAAGGACGGCAAAATCTATATCAACGGCGAGGAAACAAACAAATATACCTTCCGTATGGATTATTACTGGATGATGGGTGACAACCGTCATAACTCTGCCGACTCACGTTTCTGGGGATTTGTTCCTGAGGACCATATCGTGGGTAAGCCTATCTTCATCTGGCTGTCGCTTGACAAGGACAGAGGATGGTTCGACGGAAAAGTACGCTGGAACAGATTGTTTAAGTTCGTAGATAATATAAAGTAACTTCTTGAAACCCTGGCTGACATATATCAGAGTCATAGTCATAGCCGTGCTGGCGGTGATTATCGTAAGAACCCTGTTTGTCACATCATGTTTTATACCTTCTTCAGGTATGGAGAACACACTTTACCGAGGAGAAGGAGTCCTGGTGGGCAAATGGAGTTACGGCTGGCGTGTGCCTCTGCAGTCGGTGTTCGGTTACAAAAGGTTGCTTCCTTCCGAGGTCAGACAGGGTGATATAGTAGTATTCAATAATCCTATGCCTGCAGATACTTCATTGTCGGTGGACAGAAGAGAACTGTATATCAGCAGATGCATAGGAACCCCAGGCGATACTCTGATGCTCAATAATCAGCTTATAGCAGAGGGAACGGATGTGTTCAGTCCGGATACAAAAGCACTTTATTCATATCCGGCAGAGAGGGAAGAAACTATGGACAGCGTGCTTCATTCTTTGGGAATAACTGATAATCAGCTGGCAGGTTATACTCCCGAGGGCAATTACATCAGGAGCTTCAGCTATTATGAACATTATCTCATCACTCAGAGGCTTGGAGAAAAATTGAAACTTGCACCGCTTTATCCGGAGAATAGCCGTAAGGCATATCCTTTTGTGGTTCCGCAGAAAGGAACTCCAGTTAAGATATATCCGTGGAATGCAGCTTTGATAGGAAATATGATAGCCTTTCATGAGAAGCGCGACGCGTCTCTGAAGGGTGATACGGTGTATGTCGACGGCAAGCCGGTTAAAGAATATACATTCTCGCAGGATTATTACTGGATGGTATCCAACGATCCTGTAAACATTAACGATTCGCGCCTGTTCGGCTTTGTGCCGGAGAATCATATCATAGGCAAGGCATTAAGAATATGGTATCCTTCGAAGAAGGGAAGGTTCATGAAAAAAATTCAGTAAACACAGATGATGGAAAGTAAAGAAATTATCCTCGGGTCGGCGTATCTGGCTCCGGTTTCATATTTCGCAGCATTGTATTCATGCAGGAAAGCTTATATTGAAAGATATGACCATTACATGAAACAGACATACCGAAACAGATGCGTTATAGCTTCTGCCGACGGTCCTCTGGCGCTGACCATACCTGTGGAGAAATCGTCCGAAGGCAAGTGTGCCATGAAGGATATAAGGGTTTCTGAACACGGCAACTGGCGTCACGTGCACCGCAATGCGTTTGTGGCTGCATACAAGCAAAGCCCTTTCTTCGATTATTATGCCGATGAGTTCAATGCCTTTTTCGACAGGAAATATGAGTTCCTTTATGATTTCAATATGGAACTGACGCAGTGGCTGTGCGAGCAGATAGACATTCAGCCCGAACTTGTTCCAACCAGTGAATATATGGATGCCGGAGAAGGTATCCTTGACTTACGTGAGGCTATACATCCTAAGAAATCAGCCGTAGATATGACCTCATTCTGCCGCCCCGTACCGTATTATCAGGTGTTCGACTCCCGCCACGGATTCCAGCCGGATTTAAGCATTGTGGATTTGCTCTTCAATATGGGACCGGAGAGTCTGCTTGTGCTGAGAGACAGCACCGGTCTATAAATCTGTTTTTGTATCAGTAAGTCAAATATCTACCAAATATGTAAAAAACTATAACACTTTTCATTATAAAGGAATATAATGTTACTTTTGCAAGTAGTTTTCAGACAGATGATAATAAATCTGTGTATTTGTAAATTAATTGTTTAGAGTATGAATAACAACATTCCACCGATAACGAAAAATCTGCTTATTATCAACGTATTGTGTTTTTTCGGCGCGATAGTGGCTGAAAGATATGGTATTGATGCCGAAAAGATTCTGAGTCTGCACTTCTTTATGGCTTCCGATTTCAATATGGGGCAGCTTGTGACATATATGTTTATGCACGGCGGTTTTACTCATATATTCTTCAATATGTTTGCCCTTTGGATGTTTGGACGTGTGCTTGAACAAGTGTGGGGGTCTAAGAGGTTCCTCATCTATTATATGGTATGCGGTATAGGAGCCGGGCTTATTCAGGAGATAGTACAATTTGTAGAATATGAGACAGTGCTTTCAAATTACGACAGTGTACAGACCGGTTTCGGTATAATTCCTATGGAAGAATACCTCAATATGATGCGTACCGTCGGTGCCTCCGGAGCAATTTATGGTATCCTGCTTGCATTCGGTATGCTGTTCCCTAACAGTCAGATGTTCGTGTTCCCGCTTCCATTCCCTATAAAGGCCAAGTTCTTTGTGATATTCTATGCAGTGGTTGAACTTTTCTTGGGAATGTCGGCAAATGATAATGTGGCACACTTCGCTCATCTTGGAGGTATGCTGTTCGGATTTATTCTTATTTTATACTGGAGGAAGAAAAATGGTAACGGACAGACTATTTACTGATTTGAAGAATAATTTCTTTGGAAGAAATATCGTAGGACGACTGATACTGATTAACTGTGTTGTCTTTGTGTTTGTGGAGCTGATAAGCGTATTTCTTATGCTTTTCAATGTTCCTTATAATCCTATAGCCGAGGCTTTGAGCCTTCATGCGTGGATTCCAACATTTCTCATGCAGCCATGGTCGATAATAACATATATGTTTATGCATGGCGGCTTGCTGCATATTCTGTTCAATATGCTGTGGCTATACTGGTTCGGCAATCTTTTCCTGAATTATTTCTCGTCGAAACATCTCAGAGGACTTTATATATTAGGTGGACTTTGCGGAGGAATACTGTATATTATATCTTATAATGTATTCCCGTATTTCGAACTGTCAAGGATTAGTGCCGTGATGGTTGGGGCATCTGCCTCGGTACTTGCCATAGTGGTGGCTACTGCCGTCAGAGAGCCTGAGTTCCCGGTACAGTTTATGTTTATTGGTTCTGTCCGACTGAAATACGTGGCATTGTTTATGGTTCTCTTCGATTTGCTTTTCATGACCTCAAGCAATGCGGGCGGACATATTGCCCATCTGGGCGGTGCTGCTGCGGGTTTCTGGTTTTCTATGGGACTTGCCAGAGGTACCGACGCTACAAAATGGATTAATGCCGTTATCGACTTCTTTACCAATGGATTCAAGTTACCTAAACGCAAGCCGAAGATGAAAGTGCATTACGGCAAACATCAGCAACAGTATGACTATAATGAACGTAAGAAGGCTGATGAGGACGAGATAAACCGTATACTTGAGAAATTGAAGAAATCCGGTTATGGCAGCTTGTCGGAGGATGAGAAGAAGAAACTTTTTGATGCAAGCAGAAGATGAAATTCATAAGGAAAACATTCAAGTTCTTTTTTCTGATTATCAATCTTATTGTAGGTGCAGGCTTTCTGATATGTGCCTATAGTCCCATGATTTCGCCTGTACAGCACCCCGTATGGGCTTGTACAGGGCTTTTCATTCCTATATTTATAATTCTAAATCTGTGCTTCATTGTGTTTTGGGCATTTGCCAAATTGAAGATGGTGGTTGTCCCGGTCGCTTTTTTTCTTTTGGGATGGAGCTCACTGATGTCGTACAGTCCGGTAAATTTTTCTTCAGATAGCTCTGGTGGGGAAACTTTAGAGGTATTGACGTATAATGTGATGCAGATGCAGACGAAGAAAGCTGCCGACGGAAGCAAGATAAATCCGATATTGGATTATATCAAGGAAAGTGGAGCGGATATTGTTTGCCTTCAGGAATATCCTTTGAATAATTCGACAATTAAGAATTCTCTGTTGAAAGTTTATCCTTATATGAGGGTTTATACTGTAAATGGAAATTCCATCGCATGCTATTCAAAATATACTGTAAGACTCATCGAAGGTATAAATATTGTGAGCAAGAGTAACGGAAGTGCTATCTTCTCAGTCAAATACAAGGATCATGATATACCTGTGATTGTCAATCATCTGGAATCCAATAAGCTGGATGCGCACGATAAGGAGGTATATACCGATATGCTGAAGTCGCCGGATGAGGATAAGGTGAAGAGCGGTAGTAAATATCTGTTGAAGAAACTGGCTGATGCTATGGCTATACGCGGACCGCAGGCTGATGTCATTTCAGAGTATATAGAAAAGGAGTATTCTCCGTATATGATTGTTTGCGGTGATTTTAACGATACTCCGGTTTCGTATGTACATAATAAAATCTGCGAAAGGTTACAGGATGCATATAAAGAGGCTGGCAACGGTCCCGGAATAACATATAACAGAAACTTTCTTTACTTCAGAATAGACCACATCATGGTGGGTGATGCTTACAAGGTTCTGGAATGCCGTGTGGACGATTCGATAGATACATCGGATCATTATCCGTTGAGATGCCGACTGGAAATAAAGAAATAACTTAATAACTCAGATATATGAAACAAGTAATGATGGCTTTGGCTTTGGGCAGCATGGTGTGTGCATGCAGCCAGAAACAGGCGGATACAGTAAATCCGTTTATGACAGAGTTCCAGACTCCGTATGGAACTCCGGACTTTAACAACATCAAGTTGGAACACTATGAACCGGCTTTCCTGAAAGGTATCGAACAGCAGAATGCCGAGATTAAGGCTATTGTGGAAAATCCTGCAAAACCTACATTCGAGAACACTATCGTGGCATTGGATAACAGCGGTGAGATACTTTCGAGAGTGGCAGGTGTGTTCTATGCTCTTACAGAGGCTGATACCAACGACGGACTTATGGCTCTGGAAGAGAAGATGGCTCCACTATTGTCGGCTCATAATGACAATATCTACCTGAATATGGATCTTTATCAGCGTGTGGCTGCCGTTCATGAACAGGAAGCTAACGGAGAAATCCAGCTTACTACCGAACAGCACTATCTGCTGGACAAATACTATAAGAGATTCGTATCGTCAGGTGCATCTCTTGATGCTGAAAGCCAGACTAGACTGCGTGAGATAAACAGTAAGTTGTCTACTCTGTCAATAGAGTTCGGCAATCATGTATTGGCGGAGAATAATGCTTTCAAGTTGGTTATCGACAATGAAGCCGATCTTGCAGGTCTTCCTGAATCAGTAATAGCAGGTGCGGCTACCGAGGCTAAGGCTAACGGAATGGACGGAAAGTGGCTTTTCACTCTTCAGGCTTCAAGCAGAACTCCGTTCCTGCAGTATGCACAGAACCGCGAATTGAGAAAGAAAATGTATCTGGCATATACAAACATGGGTAACAACGGTGATGCGAACGACAACAAGGAGGTTTTGAAACAAATCCTTACTCTCCGTCTGGAAAAGGCTAAACTGATGGGATTCGACAACTATGCACAGTATGTTCTTCAGAACAATATGGCCAAGACTCCTGAAAACGTGATGAACTTCCTGAACGAGCTCTGGAAATATTCTATAAAGAATGCCAAGGTTGAGGCAGCCGAGCTCCAGAAGATTATGTATAAGGAAGGAAAAGGAGAAAAGCTTGAGGCATGGGACTGGTGGTATTACGCTGAAAAACTCCGTCAGGAAAAATATAACTTGAATGAAGATGAAATCAAACCGTATTTCAGCCTTGAAGATGTAAGAAGCGGATTGTTCTATGTAGTTAACAAACTGTACGGAATAACTCTTACTAAGGTTGATTCCATTTCTGTATATAATAAGGATGTAGAAACTTTCATCGTGAACGATGCTGACGGTTCATATTTGGGAGTATTCTATTCGGATTTCATGCCACGCGCAAGCAAGAGAAGCGGTGCATGGATGAGCAATTTCCGCGAACAGAAAGAAGGAGTACGTCCTATAATATATAATGTAGGTAGCTTTACAAAACCTGTAGGTGATGTTCCTTCACTGCTTTCTATCGACGAGGCTCGCACTATGTTCCATGAGTTTGGACACGCACTCCACGGAATGCTTTCTCAGTGTAAGTACTATGGAGTGTCAGGTACATCAGTGGCTCGTGACTTCGTGGAACTTCCTTCTCAGATAATGGAACACTGGACTGTTGCTCCTGAGGTAATGAAGATTTATGCAAAACATTATCAGACAAGAGAAACTATCTCTGACGAACTTATTGCCAAGATAGAAAACCAGGCACTGTTCAACAGCGGATTCATGACTACAGAACTTCTTGCTGCCGCTATTCTTGATATGGAATTCCATCTGCTCACTTCAACTGAAGGACTTGACGTTATGGCATACGAAAAGCAAGTTATGGACAAGCTTGGACTGATACCTCAGATTGCGCCACGCTATCGCGCTACTTACTTCAACCATATCATTGGTGGATATGCAGCAGGATATTATGCTTATCTGTGGGCGGAAAGACTTGATGCCGACGCTTTCAGCGCATTCGAGGAAAAAGGTCTATTCGACCAGGCTACTGCTACAGCATTCCGCAAGAATATTCTTGAGAAAGGTGGCTCGGACGATCCTATGAAGCTATACGTAACATTCCGCGGACAGGAACCTAGCATCGAACCTATGCTGAAAAACAGAGGATTAAAGTAAAATCAGTTTAATAATATATTATAAAAAGGTCGCAAAATAACGTTTTTGCGACCTTTTTTTGTTCATATTTATCAAAATATCAGCATTCTTTCAGCTATAAACAGAAAAAAAAGCTATATTTGCAACCTTGAAAAAACGTATCTAATTAAAAAGTAAAATAAAATAAATTAAACTATCATGCAAAACAAAGGATTTGTAAAAGTCTTTGCGGTACTTTTGACCCTTGCATGTGCTTTTTACCTTTCGTTCTCATTCGTTACTCGCCATCACATGAAGTTGGCAGAACAGGATCCGAAGGGTGCTGCACACTACCTTGATTCTATGCAGAATGAAAAGGTGTGGTTGGGAGTTTACTCGCTGAAAGACTGCCGTGAGATGGAGATTGGTTTGGGTCTTGACCTGAAGGGTGGTATGAACGTCATTCTTGAAGTGTCTGTTCCTGACGTAGTAAAAACACTTGCTGATAATAAGCCGGACGAAGCTTTCAATGCTGCTGTGGCAGAAGCTGCAAAACAGCAGATTACAAGCCAGGAGGACTTTATCACATTGTTCGTAAGAGAGTACAAGAAACAGGCTCCTGAAGGCAAGCTTGCTGAAATCTTCGCAACTCAGCAATTGAAAGACAAAGTAAATACACGCAGCACTGACGCAGAAGTAGAAGCTGCTCTTCGTGAAGAAGTTAAGGCTGCTGTAGAAAACTCATACAACGTTTTGCGTACTCGTATCGACCGTTTCGGTGTGGTTCAGCCTAATATCCAGACTCTTGAAGGAAAAATGGGTCGTATCATGGTCGAACTTCCTGGTATCAAGGAACCTGAACGTGTGAGAAAACTTCTTCAGGGTTCTGCAAATCTTGAGTTCTGGGAAACTTACGAGGCTTCTGAAATCGTGCCTATCCTTGCATCTGCTGACAGCCGCGCACGCGATATCCTTTCTGTAACTGAGGCTACTGATTCTGTAGAAGTTAAGGAAGAAGCTGCTTCTGCCGTATCTGCAAAAGACAGCCTTACTGCTGCCTTGAAGGGTGAAACTGCTGAAGCTAATGTTAATATGGAACAGTTGAAGAAAGAACATCCTTTGTTGTCTGTTCTTCAGTTGAACCAGAGTGGTGTAGGTTGTATCGTAGGTTATGCTGATTATAATGACACTATCCAGATTAATAAAGTGTTGAACATGAAGGAAGTGAAGAACATCCTTCCTCGTGACTTGAAACTTATGTGGGGTGTTAAGGCTTCGGATATGGACAAGACAGGCCGTATCTTCGAACTTTATGCCATCAAGTCTACTCAGCGTAACGGACGTGCTCCACTTGAAGGTGACGTTATCGTAAATGCACGCGATGAGTTCGACCAGTTCAACAAGCCATGCGTAAGCATGTCTATGAACACTGAAGGTTCTCGCCGTTGGGCAGTTCTTACTAAGCAGAACGTAGGTCGTGAAATCGCTATCGTACTTGACGGTTATGTTTACAGTGCTCCACGTGTAAACGGTGAAATCACTGGTGGTAACTCACAGATTACAGGTAACTTTACTCCTGAAGTAACAAAAGACTTGGCTAACGTATTGAAGTCTGGTAAGATGCCTGCTCCTGCCCGTATCGTACAGGAAGACATCGTAGGTCCTTCTCTTGGTCAGGAATCTATCAACCAGGGTATCATGTCATTCATCGTTGCCTTGATTGTTCTTATGGTTTACATGTGCGTAATGTACGGCTTCATCCCGGGTATGATTGCCAACCTTGCATTGTTCGTAAACTTCTTCTTCACACTTGGTATCCTTACTTCGTTCCACGCTGCGCTTACTATGTCAGGTATTGCCGGTATGGTATTGTCACTTGGTATGGCTGTGGATGCTAACGTGCTTATCTATGAACGTACTAAAGAAGAGCTTCGCGCCGGTAAGGGTACTCGTCAGGCATTGTCTGAAGGTTACTCAAATGCGTTCTCGGCTATCTTCGACTCTAACTTGACTTCAATCATCACAGGTATCATCCTGTTCAACTTCGGTACAGGTCCTATCCGTGGTTTCGCCACTACATTGATTATCGGTATCCTCTGCTCGTTCTTTACAGCAGTGTTCCTGACTCGTATTGTTTACGAACACTATATGAATAAAGACAAGTGGTTGAACCTTACATTCACAACAGGTATCTCTAAGAACCTGATGCAGAATGTGCACTATAACTTCATGGGTGCTACTAGGAAATCATTCACTGTTTGGGGTATCGTTATTGTAGTATGTATCATCTCATTCTTCGTTCGTGGTCTTGCACAGAGTATCGACTTCACAGGTGGACGTAACTTTGTAGTTCAGTTCGAACAGGTAGTTCAGCCTGAAACAGTACGCAGCTTGCTCCAGTCTAAGGTTGGTGATGCAAACGTACAGGCTATCGCTCTTGGTACAGACGGTAAGACTATCCGTGTAACTACCAACTACCGTATTGAAGAAGATTCTCCAACTATCGATGCTGAAATCGAAGCATTCCTTTACGAATCTTTGAAAGAAGGAAATTTGCTTGGCGAAGGTACAACTCTTGAAATATTCATCGACCGCGATAATCGTACAGGTGGTTCTATCATCAGTTCTCAGAAGGTAGGTCCTAGTGTGGCTGACGATATCAAGACTTCAGCTATCTGGTCAGTAGTATTCGCTCTTATAGCAATCGGTCTTTACATCCTTGTCCGATTCAACAATATCGCATTCAGTATCGGTGCTACTGTGGCATTGACAATAGATACATTGTTCATTATCGGTGCTTACTCATTGTTCCATGGAATCCTGCCGTTCTCACTTGAAATTGACCAGACATTCATCGGAGCAATCCTGACAGCTATCGGTTACTCTATCAACGATAAGGTGGTTATCTTCGACCGTGTGCGTGAGTTCTTCGGACTCTATCCGCAGCGCAACCGCATGCAGTTGTTCAATGACTCACTGAATACAACACTTAGCCGTACAATCAATACTTCACTCAGTACACTTATCGTATTGTTGAGTATTCTGATTCTTGGTGGTGACAGCATCCGCAGCTTCGCGTTCGCAATGATCCTTGGTGTTGTAATCGGTACTCTTTCTTCATTGTTCGTGGCTTCTCCTGTTGCTTACCTTACTATGGGTAACAAGATGCCTGAAGGTGAAAAGAAAGACTAATACATATTGATATATAAATAAAAAATCCCGACCGTATAGAAGCGGTCGGG
>NZ_JADYTF010000045.1 GCF_021530995.1 Bacteroides caecigallinarum | reverse complement strand
ATAATATACTGGGTAAATAAAAAGCGTGACACGTTCGTGTCACGCACGAAACACAAACGTGTTGCGCGTGCGTCACGTTTGTGCAACGGGCGGAGCACGAACGTGTTCCGCTTTCTTTTATTTGTTTCTTTCTGAATTATTATTTGTCTCTTCCTTAATGGAATATTATTTGTTTCTGATAAATCTTTTCATTCCCTCTGTGTAGAATATGCGGGTTGAGTCTTTATCGTCAGAATAAATGAAATAGGCATCAATTTCCGGATGTTCATTGCAGATGGCAACTGCAGAGTCAAGTCCAAGAACCATGAATGCTGTGGCGTATGCATCGGCTGTAGCACAGTTTTTGGCTACAACAGTAGATGACAGTATATTGTGCTGCACTGGATAGCCCGTACGTGGGTTGATGGTGTGTGCATATTTCTTGCCGTCTTTGTAGTAGAAGTTGCGGTAGTTTCCCGAAGTGGCTAGTCCGGCATTGGTTATCTCAATTATCGTCTGAAGTTCCTGATTTACGGACAGGGAGTCGTCTATCGGTTTGTTTATTCCAATTCTCCAGGAATTCATTTTCGGATTTTTACCCTTCAGCACAAGTTCACCGCCTATATCTATCATATAGTTTTCCACACCTTTGCTGTCAAGCAGACGCGCTACGTGGTCCACTCCATATCCTTTTGCTATTGCGCTGCAGTCAAGCATTGTTCTGCTGTCCTGTTTGATTATCTTTCCGTCTTTTAAAGCTATTTTTTCGAAACCTACAAACTGGCGGAGGGAGTCAATTGTTTCACGGCTTATGTTTGTTGAACTGTCAAATCCGAATCCCCATGCGTTGACGAGTGGTGCCACAGTTATGTCGAAAGCCCCGTGTGTTTCTTCTGATATGCTTTTTGCCAGCAGAAAAACATCTGTCAGCAGGCTGTCGGCTGTCATGTCCGTATTGTTGTTTATGCGTGTTATAACCGAATTCTTGTTGAATGGAGAAAGAGAGTTATCCACTTCTTTCAACGCAGCTTCGATTTCCGGTTTCAGGTTGTCGGCATGCTGATATGTTATCTTGTACATTGTGCCGAACACAAGTCCCTGATCTGTACGGAACGGTGGTTGTTTCTTCAGTATGAGAACTGTACCAACTATAAGCAGAACCAGGAATGGTATCTGCCATTTCAATGATTTATTGTTCATGTTTCTATATAATGACTTTTATGATAAATGTTCTATCAGAATTTTCACTCCTATACCTATAAGTACCAGACCTCCGAATATTTCTATCTTCAGGTTGAAGCGTTTGCCGAAGAATACTCCTATGAGACTTCCTATGATTGATATTACGAATGATGCCACTCCTATAGCTGTCAGTGGATGAGCCAATGAACCTAATGTCTTGAAACCTGTAAATGCGAAAGATATTCCTACAGCCAGTGCATCTATACTGGTGGCTATTGCCAATGTGAGTATTACCTTCATTTTATGTGGGTCGAAACTGCAAGATTCATCATCACTGAAATATTCTTTAATCATTCTCACCCCAAGAAATGTAAGCAGACCGAATGCTATCCAGTGGTCGTATGCTTCGATATAGTGATGGAAGTTTTTTGCGCTGGCCCATCCCAGGAATGGCATCATAGCCTGAAACAGTCCGAAGAAAAATCCCATTGTGAGGAATGTTTTCCATTCTACCTTGTGAAGAATTATACCGCTTGCCACTGATACTGTGAAACAGTCAATTGCAAGACTTATTGCCAAAAGCCATATTTCAATTACGCTCATATATTAAAATGGAAGATTATACATCAGATGATATGACACACTAAATCCGGTTGCGGCATTCTCACCGTAACCTGGTATATACCATGGTTCGGTATTCTCATGTTTGGTATAGCTCAGACGTTTTTTGTACTTCACGCTCCATCCCATGCAGAAGCCTTTGTATATTTTCACTTTCATTCCGCCTACAATTTCCAACCACTTTGCAGTGGTATTTACACCATGGTATGAGAATGGCACTTGTATAATTCCGCCGTAATTGGGATCTGTCATAGTGGGTGCATCCACATCATATACGAAAGATGTAAATCCAAATCTAAGTCCTCCAAACAAGTATCCTGGGAGGTGTGGTTTGTCGTAGAAAAAATTATAGTCTGCTCCAATCTTGAAGAATGGTGCAGATGTTTTATAGTGAATATCGGTTGCATCGCTCAAGGTATTTACTTTTCCGTAACCGACTTCTACGATAGGCAAAAAGCGGTTAAGCAAGTTAGCCTGTAGCATAACTTCGCTACTCAATATATCGCTTCCCAAAAAGTGGTTAGCCAGTCCTGCTACTTCTACTCCAATAGTAGTTCCCTGATAGAGTTTGACTTTTTCAGTATTTTCTTTTTTCTTGTCCTTTTTAATCTGTGCGAAAGCATACATAGGACACATTGCCAGACTACTGATTATCAGCCACTGTAAAATATATCCTAAAGTTTTCTTTCTCATAATTGTCTATGTTTGGGTTTACGATTACTATCGAGTCTATTCCGTAGCTGTGTGTCACTTCGGTAGCTTCGTGAAACATCATTGTGCCGCAGTCTACACTCATAAAATATGGAATATTACGATGTTTTATAGTGATATAATCCTGTTGCTCACCATTATAATTTATGATAAAAGACGTTTGATCTGAATAACTCAAAGGAACCTTGAAAGTGCTCATGTTGCTTTCTTTGTTTATCAGAGTATCATTGATAACAGAGTCTTCCACTATTTTTTCTATAATATCTCCGTTTTCAAGTGTATCATATACTATTACGTCTATTGTTGTCTGTCCTATAACGCTGGTAGGAACAGTAGGTGCTACGGCTGTTCCATGCTGGTTCACCATGGTGAATTTTGCGTATGCCATCGCATTGGGTGGACAACTTTCGCCTTCGCAACTATGTAGAAATGTTGCGACCAACGAAATCAGTATAAAAATAACGGGTAGTTTCTTCATTGTGTTTACAGTTCTTTTTCTATTTGGTATTTGTTTCTTTCCTGCGAGTTGCGTGCTATAAGTTCACCAAGGAAACCGGCTATGAAAAGCTGTGTACCAAGTATCATGGTTGTCAGTGCGAGGAAAAAATACGGATTGTCAGTCACCAGGCTATAAGCGTTTCCCGCATGCATATTGTATATTTTCATTGCTCCAACTGCTATCAGGGCTAAAAATCCCAGGAAAAACATAATTGAACCAAGAAAACCGAATATGTGCATTGGTTTGACACCGAACTTTGACAGAAACCATAAAGTAATCAGGTCTAAATAACCATTGACAAATCTGTTTAATCCGAATTTTGTCTTTCCGTATTTACGTGCCTGATGGTGAACTACTTTTTCACCAATTTTGCTGAAACCGGCATTTTTTGCCAGATATGGTATGTAGCGGTGCATTTCGCCGTACACTTCTATGTTTTTAATCACTTCGCGGCGGTATGCTTTCAGTCCACAGTTGAAATCGTGCAGATTTTTTATACCAGACACTTTTCTGGCTGTTGCGTTAAACAGTTTTGTAGGAATTGTTTTCGAAAGCGGATCGTATCTTTTCTGTTTCCAACCCGATACCAAATCATATCCGTCCTCGGTAATCATTCTGTAAAGTTCTGGAATTTCGTCAGGGCTGTCCTGCAGGTCGGCATCCATGGTAATGACCACATCGCCTTCTGCCTTTTCGAAACCGCAGAACAGGGCAGGGGACTTACCGTAGTTACGGCGGAACTTGATACCTTTTATATTATTGCTTTTCTTGCTGAGTTCTTCTATTACATTCCATGAACGGTCTGTGCTGCCGTCGTTTACGAATATGATTTCGTAACTGAAACCATGCTCGTTCATAACTCTTTCTATCCATGCCTGAAGTTCCGGCAGTGACTCTTCTTCGTTATACAGAGGTACTACTACTGATATATCCATTTTGAGTGTGAGTTTTTTTAGGTTTATGAGTTTTTCTTTCTTCGCATAGCCAGCAAGGCTGTTGGAAGGGATAGAATAGCTCCGTAGAATATGTTTTGGAAGATTAATTGCATGGTGAGTTGCAGTGACGACATCGACGCTATGGTTTCAAGATTTTGGATTAACTGGTCCACTGATGTTTCCAGGTCGCCTGTAAGTGTAGCCTTCAAATTTTCCAGTTGATCCATATAAGTTCCTGTAAGATATCCGTTGTCTATGAACTGGAAATATATGTAGTGTGCTGCGGCTGTCAGCAGTGATGCGAAAAAATACATATATAGCGAAAATACCCACCCGCGCAGGAATGACAGTTCGCCGCCGCAATAACGTTCTCTGTATTTACGTATATATATGTAGCCAAGTATTGGGACAAACAATGTCATGAAGATGAACAGAAGTTGCAGTAGGGGTATTTTGAATCCCATAGGCAGGAACGAGAATTTTATTATCCAGAATATTCCCATCATCGTACCGAAACGCATTGCATGTTCTTGTAGTGTTTTTGGTTTGTCTTCCATATCTTATCGTTGATAATATAATTATGATGCAAAAGTAAGTTTTTTCGGCATAGAAAGTATATAAAACGGATAAAAATCATCTTTTTGAGGAAAAAACTTTATTTTTTTATTCATGAATGCTTGTGTAATTAAAAAAAATGCCTACCTTTGCACCCGCAATCGAGAAATACCGATACGGTTTTAATCGAAAGCAGAACATAACACGGGTAAGTCCCATACGGCCAGCTCCCTTCGAATCCTCCAGGGCTTGATCGCAGCAAAGGTAGTTGGTTGTAGCGGCGCGATATGGTAAGCTTGCCCACCTGCCTCTTTAGCTCAGTTGGCCAGAGCACGTGATTTGTAATCTCGGGGTCGTTGGTTCGAATCCGACAAGAGGCTCAAAAAACAAACATATTGGAATATTATTCCCCTTGCCTCTTTAGCTCAGTTGGCCAGAGCACGTGATTTGTAATCTCGGGGTCGTTGGTTCGAATCCGACAAGAGGCTCAAAAAACAAACATATTTGGAATATTATTCCCCTTGCCTCTTTAGCTCAGTTGGCCAGAGCACGTGATTTGTAATCTCGGGGTCGTTGGTTCGAATCCGACAAGAGGCTCAGAAAATCAGGTTGAATATTCAATCTGATTTTTTTTGTTTATACACATTTATCATACGTTTGTTGAATCATTTGTTTTGTAAATATAAATATTACGGCTCACCCGATTTTTAGTGGGGCTAGGCATAAAGTTTCATCAGCCTAAAGAAAAAGAACTTGACATCAATAACTCCCCTAAGTTGTGCCCTGAACTGTTTGATTTTTGCATTGAATGATTCAGCAAATGCATTGGTTGACCTGTTGTTGAAAAAGTTAAGTACTTCATCATAGTGCTCATACAGGGTTGATGCAATAACATTAAAGCTTTTAAATCCCGAAGTGTCTACTTTGTCATACCATCTGGCCAATGAAAGCCGGCTTTCATCTTTTGTTCTGTTTTTATTAAAGATTATTCTCAAGGAATGGGTCAGTGAATAGGCTTCCTTTATATCCGGATATAGCTGAAAAAGTATGGATGCCCTCAGTTTCTGGCTTTGTGTCCATTTTTCTGGTGACTTGAACAGCAGATAACGGTTTCTGGCCAGCAATTGTTTCTTGTGTCTCCATTAGCAAATGTAACAGAGCTGTATTCCTTTCCGGAATGTTTGGCTTCCTCCATAGCATCGGCTTCTTCCTATATGGCATCCCAACGGTGTGCTATCCTCATTTCCTGCAGGGCATCACATGCCAGTTTCTGAACATGAAACCGGTCTATTGTCCGGCTGGCTTTCGGAAAGCAGCAACGTACAATCAGGTTCATGCTGTTGGAAAGATCCATGGTGACTTCCTTTACCATTGAGCGTAGATTTTCAGGAATAAGTTTCAGTGTATCAATGACATCCTGCGCTTTTACACCTTTCACCAAGGCAACCAGGCTTCCTTTTCCCCCACGAGCATCCGGATTGGACACTATGGTATAAAGCTCCCCGTCACTTATGGATGTCTCGTCTATACAGAGCCTCTTACCGATATTCTTGGGGAAGACAAGCCACTCATCAGCGTGAGAAAGCTCACTCCACTGGCGATAACCGCTCAAGACTTCCTTGTAACGAGTGTAAATCTTGATAAGATATTTGAAGGAAGCATTAAGCTTACCAGTGATAATAATGCATTATTTTCCATAATGCAAATATAGTAAATTATTAAACTTCCCCACTAAAAATCGGGTGAGCCGCGATATGCAGATTGTGTATTTAAAGTACGGGCATAAAAAAAGGAGCACCGCCGTACTCCAACCTTTGTTAACCTTAAAATCTAATACTATGAAAAACACGTTACAAAGGTACGGACTTTTCCTGAATTTGCAAGTTTTGTGCGCGAAAACACGTGTTTTATAACATGGTTTAACTAATTGGCTTTATTTGAAAATCTTGTTAACAAAAAAGGAGGCAGTTAAGCCTCCTCCGATTTTTCTGTTTGTGGTTTTATATGCATCCCTTACTTGATGGTACTTCGAAATGGTAGACATCACGTTTGACAGCCATCTTTATACTCCTTGCAAGGGCTTTGAAAATACCTTCAATCTTGTGGTGTTCGTTCTGGCCTTCAGCCTTTATGTTGAGGTTCATTCGTGCCGAATCACTTAATGACTTGAAGAAGTGTAGGAACATTTCCGTAGGCATATCGCCTATTTTCTCGCGCTTGAATTCTGCATCCCAAACCAGCCATGCGCGTCCACCAAAGTCTAGTGCAACCTGACACAGACAGTCGTCCATAGGCAAGCAATAACCATAGCGTTCTATTCCGCGTTTGTTGCCTAATGCCTTGTAGATACATTCTCCAAGAGCTATGGCTGTGTCTTCAATGGTGTGATGTTCGTCCACTTCGAGGTCGCCTTTTACTTTTATGGTAAGGTCCAGTCCTCCGTGCTTGCCTATCTGTTCCAGCATGTGGTCGAAAAATCCCAGTCCTGTACTTATATCGCAAGCTCCGTTGCCGTCGAGGTTGAGGTTTATATAGATATCGGTTTCTTTTGTGGTTCGTCTTACTTCAGCTTTTCTCTCTCCGGCAAACAAGAATTCTGCTATCTTGTCCCAGTCTTTTGTGGCAAGTACACAATATTCTTCCAGTGATTTTTCTTTCAGGATTTCTTTGTCGTCCTGCAGAAGAATAGCTTTGCATCCCAGATTTTTCGCCAGTTCTACGTCTGTTGCGCGGTCGCCTATAACATAGCTTCCGGCCAGGTCGTATTCGGGATTGTCTATGTATTGTGTAAGCATTCCTGTGCGTGGCTTTCTGGTAGGTGCATTGTCTTCAGGAAAACTTCTGTCTATACAGACATTTTCGAAGGTTATTCCTTCGTTTTCAAAAGTCTTCATTACGAGGTTGTGCACAGGCCAGAAAGTATCTTCCGGAAATGAATCAGTACCTAATCCGTCCTGATTGGTTACCATTACGAATTCGTAGTCCAGTTTCTCGCGCACAAAACTCAGATTTCGGAAAACCTTAGGATAGAATTCAAGTTTTTCGAAAGAGTCGAGCTGATAATCGACAGGTGGTTCTATCACCAGTGTGCCGTCGCGGTCGATGAATAATATCTTTTTCATTGCTACTCCTTTTATTTATAGTTTTCAAGAGCCTCTATAAGTTTGTCGTTTTCCGGACGCGAGCCTATGGTTACTCTGAGGCAGTTGTGACACAAGGTGATGTTAGTACGGTTCCTTACAATAATACCATTTCCTACAAGATAGTCGTAGATTTTTTTAGCGTCGGTCACTTTTGCGAGGAAGAAGTTTGCATCGGTAGGGTATATATGTTCGCAGCATGCAAGTTTGCCGAATTTCTCTATCAGTCTGGTTCTTTCGGCAAGCAGTGTCTTCACCCATTCCTTTATCTGATATTCTTTTCCTATCATGCTGATGGCTTCTGTCTGTGTCAGGTGGTTTACGTTATAAGGGTATTTCACCTTATTGAACACAGATATGATTTCTTCCGAAGCGAACGCCATACCGAGACGGATGGCTGCACATCCCCATGCCTTTGAGAATGTCTGCAGGACTACCATGTTAGGATATTTTTCAAGCATCGTGGTGAATGAAACTTCATCCGAGAAGTCGATGTATGCTTCGTCTATAACCACTATTCCCCCGAATTCCTGCAGTACAGTTTCAATTTCTTTTTTGCAGAGGTTGTTGCCGGTAGGATTGTTGGGCGAGCAGAGAAAAATAAGCTTTGTCCTGTCGTCAGTCTTTGCCAGAAGGTCTGAAGCCTTGAACTGAAAGTTCTCGTCAAGCAGTACCTTGCGGTATTCCACATCGTTTATGTCGGCGCATACTTCATACATTCCGTATGTAGGATCTATAGCTACGGCATTGTCTACACCGGGAACGCAGAATGTACGATAGAGAATGTCTATAGCCTCATCACTTCCGTTGCCGAGGAATATTTTTTCCTTGGCAACCTTCTTTACTCTCGAAACCAAAGTCTTCAGTTCTGTCTGCAAAGGGTCCGGGTAGCGGTTGTTCGGCGAGTTGAACGGGTTTTCGTTGGCATCGAGGAATACTGATGCTGTAACCCCTTTATACTCATCTCTGGCAGAAGAATATGGTTTCAATGACAATATATTGGGACGTATAAGTTCGTTTAATGGTTTCATTGTATTTTCTCTTATGATTTTAGTCTTACTGTGACTGCATTCTTGTGTGCATCAAGAAACTCGTTTGCAGCCATTGTTTCGATTGTTGGTCCGATATTCATTATGCCTTCACGTGTTATTTCCTGGAAGGTTATCTTTCGCATGAAGCTGTCCAGGTTCACTCCGCTGTATGCTTTGGCATATCCGTTTGTCGGAAGGGTGTGATTGGTTCCGGATGCATAGTCGCCTGCACTTTCCGGAGTGTAAGGACCGAGGAATACAGAGCCGGCATTTACTATTCTTTCAGCTACCTGCATATAGTCTTTTGTCTCGATTATGAGGTGTTCCGGAGCGTATTCGTTAGACATGTCGATAGCTTCGTCGATGGAATTCACCAATATCAGTTTGCTGTGTGAAAGTGATTTTTCAGTAATCTCCTTTCTTGGAAGTACGGCTAACTGTTTTTCCACTTCTTCCTGCACTGCATTGATAAGCTGTTCCGATGTGGTAATCAATATTGACTGACTGTCTACTCCGTGTTCAGCCTGTGAGAGCAGGTCGGATGCTACGTAAGCCGGGTTTGCAGTTTCATCTGCCAGTACAGCTACTTCCGAAGGTCCTGCAGGCATGTCGATAGCTACATCGTGAAGCGAAACTTCTTGTTTGGCTGCCATAACGTACTGGTTTCCCGGACCGAATATCTTATATACCTTAGGAATGCTTTCAGTTCCGTATGCCATAGCTCCTATGGCCTGTACACCACCGGCTTTGAATATTCTGCTTACTCCGGCTGCCTTGGCTGCATAAAGTATGGCTGGGTTGATTTTGCCCTCACGGTTTGGAGGCGAGCAAAGAACTATTTCTTTGCAACCGGCAATCTTTGCGGGAGCTGCAAGCATCAGCACTGTAGAGAAAAGGGGAGCTGTTCCGCCCGGAATGTATAGACCAACTTTCTCAATGGCTACCGCTTTCTGCCAGCATGTAACTCCTGTTGAGGTCGTTACTTTCTGTCCCTCGAATTTCTGTGATGCATGGAATTTACAGATATTCTCCAATGCCTTGCCTATGGCTTCCTTCAGCGTGCTGTCAGTAGCTTTTTCAGCTTCAGCAAATTCTTCTTCAGTAACCTCAAGCGACGACAGTTTTACTTTGTCGAATTTATCTTCGTATTCAATAACGGCTTCGTCACCTTTCGCGCGTATATCGCCAAGCACCTGAAGCACTGTGTCGCGAAGTGTTGCCGTATTCAGTGTAGGACGGTTCAGAAGGTTTTTCCATTCTGACCGTGCAGGATATCTTATTATATTCATTTTTTTAGTTCTTAGTGATTAGAGAATCATCTTTTCGATAGGGAGAACCAGTATTCCCTGAGCGCCGATAGCTTTCAGCTTTCCTATTATCTCCCAAAAGCATTTCTGGTCGAGAACTGTATGTACGCTGCTCCATCCTTCTGTAGCGAGTGGCATTACTGTAGGACTCTTTATTCCAGGAAGAACTTCAATGATATCCTTTACCTTGTCTGTAGGAACATTCATCAGTACATATTTCTTGTCTTCGGCTGCTTTTACGGCATCCAGTCTGAACAGCAGTTCTTTGAGGATTTCCTTCTTTTCGTCGCTCATGTTCTTGTTGCCAATCAGCAGAGCCTCGCTTTTCATTACCACTTCCACCTCTTTAAGGTTGTTGCTGATAAGCGTGGAACCTGAACTTACTATATCGAAAATGGCATCAGCCAGTCCAATACCCGGAGCAATCTCTACTGAACCTGTAATGACATGTATATCAGCTTTTATGTTATTCTTATCGAGGAACTTTTTCAGAATTACCGGATATGAAGTAGCGATTTTCTTTCCGTTGAACCATTCCAGACCGTTATATTCTATTTCCTTGTGTAGGGCGAGAGACAGACGGCATTTGCTGAAGCCCAGTCTTTGTATTATATCTGCTTCTTCTTCTCTTTCCTGGAATTCGTTTTCGCCTACGATACCCATGTCGGCAACTCCGCTTGCCACGCATTGCGGTATATCGTCATCGCGCAGGAACAGGATTTCTACAGGGAAGTTTGTTGACTGCGTGAGCAATGTACGTTTTGATGTTGACAGTTTGATGTCAGCTTCAGCAAGCAGGGCCATTGTGTCTTCGAACAGACGGCCTTTTGATTGTACGGCAATTCTTAGCATATTTTTCGGTTTTAAAGTTTATAATCTGTATTAATAAAAAAGGCTTACCGTTGTTTTTACGGCAAGCCTTGAATAAATCTTTTTTTATAATGAACTGCATGAGCCATCAGCCTACCGATTATTTCGTCAGGAAATGATGATGGTGATGTAGAGCAGTTGTAAAAATCATAACTTTTTCTTATTGTTTGCGACAAAAGTATAGTGAAAGATTTATAATTCCAAATTTTTAATGCAAAAAGTTTGATTTCTCTTTCAAATTAGTGGATTTACATCCTCTTCTTCTGTTTCGCATCCGTTGAAAAACATGTCTTTTTGTGCCTTTTCCTTAGAGAATGTGAAGTAGGTACATATAGCTTTTGTACATTCTTCGCCATTCATATTAAAGATTGATGCGTCTACCAGTATGATGTTTCGTTTCTGTTCTCTGATACGTGCACGTAGTACCACATAGTCATCGGTAGTCATAATGGATTTCATGTATCTGGTTTCCATTTTTGACGTTACACCGGTAGTCTGAAGCTTTCTGGCTATCACCCATGCGCAAATCTCGTCCAGAAGTGTAGCCTGTATGCCACCATGCAGTGTGTTTACCCATCCCTGATATTTTGCTTCGGGATGCCAGATACTTACTATATCATCTCCGTCCTCGTAAAATTCCATTTTTACTCCTGCTTCATTGTTTGGGGCACAACCGAAGCAGTAATAACCGTCCATGCCTTTCCATGGGTTGATAATCTTTTTCATAGGCTGTTACAATTATATTTCAAAATCCACGCACGCCCTGTCTTCCTTTGCATCTTTTATTATTCCGGCAGCTGCCACGTGGTCAGGATGAGCAGAATATGCTTTTACGTCATCCAGCGAATCGAAAGTGCTGTCAAGGCAGATATCCCATTTTTCTGAAGGATTGATATTCAGTCCTACGTGTATATCTTTTATGAATTTGATTGTTTGAGGCAGTGCTTCAATAGCCGATTTGAAATTGTTCATTATTTCAATTTTCTCATTTTCAGACAAGCTTTCTTTAAGCTTGAACATAACAATGTGCTTGACCATAGTTTGTATATTTTATTTATTATCGTATTTTTGTATGCAGCAAAGATAGTGATTAATTATTAAAATGTGATGCGATGAAGAAACGTAGATTTTTAATACCTTCAATAATAGTGTTAATTCTAGCTTTTATAAGCATACCGTTTGTTATTAATAAAGAGCATGATACAGTCATTATTCACGATGACCTTGACCAAATTATTGAAGATGGCGAGCTTATTGTGTTGACAATAAACAGCTATGCATCATATTTTAATTACAGGGAGGTTCCTATGGGATTCCAATATGAACTGGCACAAGGATTTGCAAAATCTTTGGGGGTAGAACTGAAGGTCATAGTATTGAATTCAGAGGTTGAACTTGTTGATGCTTTGCATAGTGGGGAAGGTGATCTTATAGCCTATAATCTTGCCATAACAAATGAAAGAAAAAAAGATTTGATATATTGTGGAAAAGAAAATATATCACATCAGGTTTTAGTTCAAAGAAGTAGTAAGGATGCACTGAATGATGTAACCCAGTTAGTAGGTAAAGAGGTATATGTAATGCCTGGAAAGTATAAAGAACGACTTGATAACCTTAATCATGAATTGGGGGGAGGTATAATAATACATGAAGTAACCGAAGACAGTATAACTAATGAGGATCTTATCGAAATGGTAGCCAAAGGTAAAATAGATTATACTGTGACAAATAATGAATTGGCAAAAATCAATAAGACATATAATCCTAATCTTGATATCAGTATGGAAATCAGTTTCGACCAGCGTTCTGCATGGGCGGTTAGAAAGACTTCTCCTAAACTGGCTGAGGCTGCCGACAAATGGCATAGAGAGAATATAAACTCTGCGGAGTATGAGGCTAGTGCCAGAAGATATTTTGAACTGAACAAACATACTCCTCAAGCTGCAATTCTTTCTCTTGAGGATGGCAGAATATCTTATTATGACGATTTGTTCAGGAAATATGCATCACAGATAAACTGGGACTGGAGATTACTTGCCGCTTTGGTCTATACTGAGTCAAACTTTAATCCGTCGGCAATCTCTTGGGCCGGTGCGAAGGGACTCATGCAGCTTATGCCTTCTACAGCCAGAGCATACGGCGTTCCTGCAGGAATGGAAAGTGATCCGGAACAGAGTATCAAGGGTGGTGTTAAATATATATCAGAGTTACAGAATATTTTTTCCAAAGTAAAGGATGATAAAGAACGTATGATGTTTGTTCTTGCTTCGTATAATTCCGGTATAGGGCATGTGTTTGACGCAATGGCTCTGGCAGAGAAATACGGTAAGGACAAGTACGTTTGGGATGGAAATGTAGCGGTATATATGTTACTCAAAAATAAAGAAGAATATTATAAGGACCCTGTTTGTAAGAACGGTTATTTCAGAGGTACGGAAACTTACAATTTTGTGCGTGATGTACTTACTCGAGCTGATGTATATATCAAGAATATAAAAAAATGATATAATAAAGGCTGAAGGTTTATGGGGAAAAACTTTCAGCCTTATTTAAGCAATAAACGTATATATTAATTATTGTCTGCTTTTGTGGAGGTGCAAAAAATATTGGTGTAGGTAATTCTTAATGTTTATTATTGGATTGAGAGTTTATAAACTCACCGGGCTTCATTCCAAATTGTTTTTGGAAACATTTGCTGAAATAAGAAGCATTGTTGAAACCTACCATATAACTAACTTCGTTTATTCTATATTTACCTTCAAGTAGTAGAGATGCTGCTTTCTTAAGTCTTACAATCTGAATCATTTCATTAGGAGTAACATCAGCCAAACCTTTTATTTTGGCAAATAGTCCAGAACGGCTGATGCACAGTTTCTCAGCCAGAAATTCTACAGACATATCCTGATTGGCAAAATTCTCTTCTATAATATTGTTGAGTTTGCTTAGGAACTGTTCATCGCTACTGTTGGCTGCAATAGTATGAATAGGTACCATTGGCATTTTTGAGAACTTGGCTCTCAATTGTAATCTCATTTCCAATAGGTTTTTTATGCATGCTTCTAAATACTGCAGAGAAAATGGCTTTTCAATATATGCATCTGCGCCGCAGTTCATTCCTTCCACTTTCGATTTATTGTCAGTCTTGGCGGTAAGCAGTATTATTGGAATATGGCTTAAAGACTGCTTGGAACGTATTGATTTGCATAGTTCAATACCATTCATATTAGGCATCATCCAGTCAGTGATTATTAATGATACTTCTTGTTCATTAAGTCTTTCAAGAGCTTCTATTCCATCTGATGCTGTCAGAATTGTATAGTTTGATTTGAAGTTTTCTGATAAGAAATTAATCATGTCTTCATTATCATCTACTATAAGCATAACTGGATGCTCACTCGTGTCTGTAATTTCAAACTGCTCAGGTATGATATCTTCAGGAATATCATTATTCTCATAATCTTTATCCGTAATTGCATCTTTTTGAACGAGAGGCAAAGTTATGGAGAATGGTGATCCTTCATTGATTTTTGAATCAACATTTATTTTGCCATTGTGGGCTTCTACTATACCTTTTACTATACTCAACCCGATACCTGTGCCTGGTTTGTTTTCCGAAGCATACTTGCGAACATAGTTGTTAAACTGAGTCCTGTTCAGAAAAGCGGTTAATTGAGAGAATACGTATTTGTCTTGGAACATAGCAGCCATTTGTATTAGACTGCAAAGTTGCAAATTCAAGTCCGTTTCAAAAAAAAAACCGTGTAATTGACTATATTTCAACAACTTCAAAGAACTATTTATCCACTTTTACGGGACAGTAGTGATAGCAGTTGATAAAATAATTATCTGATTATCAATAGCAATATCATTAAAAAAAGTAGTGCGAGAGTAGTGATGGATGAGAAAAAAAGCAGTTTATATTCCCCCTCTGGGATACTTCCCTAAGGTAGGGGAAGAGGTTGGCTGTACTTCGCAGGATTTGCCGGATTGAGTTGTTGGCTGAAACAACGCTTATACAAAAAATAATCCGCACAAGACGATGCAACTGAAACGGATGCATTACGTCTTGTGCGGATAATCACAAGAACAAGATTCTATTAACGGATGCTTCCCGAAAGTCTCTTAAGTCCTTTGGTATCGGCTTTATCTTTTGCCTCTATAATGCTGATGGCATATCCGCCACCGGGAGCCGCCTTCAGCTTGAGCACGGTCTTGGCGGTAACCACTCCCTTGCGGATGATGTAGGCCTGCGGATTGTCCTTGTAGTGGGCGTCGGGCGCGTCGGCATACACGGTGGCGATGTACTTCTTGCCTGCATCCAGGAAGTCGAGCTTCAAGTTCGTGGAGTGTCCCAGTTCGCCGGACGTACAGCCCACAAACCAGTTGCCCGTGCCTTTTGCCTTGCGTGCGGCCACGATGTAGCGTCCCGGTTCGGCCTCCAGGTAACGGCTGTCGTCCCAGTCCACAGCCACGTCCTTGATGAACTGGAAGGCATCCATGAAGCGTTCGTAGTTTTCGGGCAGGTCGGCAGCCATCTGCAAGGGACTGTACATGGTGACGTACAGCGCGAGCTGGCGTGCCAGCGTGGTGTTGGCATGTACCTGGCTGTTGGGGTTCAGCTTGCTGATGTCCGTCTCGAAGATGCCCGGCGTGTAGTCCATCGGGCCGCCTTGCAGGCGTGTGAACGGCAGTATGGTGGTGTGGAAAGGCTTGCTTCCGGCAAAGGCCTCATACTCCGTGCCGCGTGCCGACTCGTTGCCGATGAGGTTGGGATAGGTACGGCACAAGCCTGTGGGACGCACGGCCTCGTGGGCGTTGACCATGATGTGGTATTTGGCTGCTTCCTTCACGGCATAGAGGTAGTGGTTCACCATCCATTGCCCGTAGTGGTGTTCGCCACGCGGAATGATGTTGCCCACATAACCGCTCTTTACCGAGTTGTAGCCGTACTTCTTCATCAGTTCGTAGGCGTCGCGCATGTGGCGTTCGTAGTTACGCACGGACGAGGAGGTTTCGTGGTGCATCATCAGGCGCACGCCCTTGTCCTGCGCATACTTGTTCAGTCCCGGCAGGTCGAAGTCGGGATAGGGCGTCACAAAGTCAAACACATAATCCTTGCTGTTGCCGCTCCAGTCTTCCCAGCCGATGTTCCAACCCTCGACCAGTACTTGGTCGAAACCGTGGCGGGCGGCAAAGTCGATGTACTTCTTCACGTTGGCCGTATTGGCGGGATGCACACCGTTGGGCTTCACCTTGGTATAGTCGGTTTCGCCGAGTTTCACCGAAGGCAAGTCCCAGGTATAGGCCCAGGGGCGGTTTCCGGCAATCATCTCCCACCACACGCCTACATACTTCACGGGCTTAATCCACGAGGTATCTTCCAGCTTGCAGGGTTCGTTGAGGTTCAGAATCAGTTTGGAAGCGAGAATGTCGCGCGCGTCGTCGCTTACCATGACCGTGCGCCAGGGAGTGTGGCAGGGCGCCTGCATGTGTCCCTTGTTGCCCTGCGCGTCGGGCGTGAGCCACGATTCAAACACCATGTTCTTGTCGTCCAGGTTGAGGTGCATGCACGAATAGTCTACCAAAGCCGCCTCGTGCAGGTTGATGTACAGTCCCCCGTCGGTCTTCAGTTGGAGGGAAGTCTGCACGCCTGTGGGCGAGAACTGCGTCTGCGACATGTTGTCCGTAATGGCGCCTTCCATCAGCCCGCGTATTTCGGAAAGGCGGGATTCGGTGTAATCGTATTCCTGGGTGTCATAGTCGCCCGGAATCCACCACGCCGTGTGGTCGCCGGTCATGGCAAACTGCGTGTGTTCTTCCTTGATGACAAAGTACACAAGGTTTTTCTGCTGGGGAAATTCGTAACGCAGGCCCATTCCCTCGTCGTACACACGGAAACGGATGTTCATGTAACGGTCGGTAGAAGGTTGTTTCAGCTCTACCAGCAGTTCGTTGTAGTGGTTGCGGATGTCTTTCATCTCGCCCCACACGGGTTGCCACGTCTCGTCGAACGTGGAAGTGGAGGTCTTCACCACTTCAAAGCCGTCCATCAGGTTGGGCTTTCCGTTGAGTTCCAGCCCCAGGGAAGAAGGCTTTACGACTTCCGTCCCTTTGTAAGAAACCTGGTAGGTGGGCACGCCGTTGCCGGCCAGCTCAAAAGCTACACTGACTTGACCGGAAGGAGAAGAAATGTTCTGGGCCTTTCCCGCCAAAGCCGCCCCCATCAAGAGGGCACTTAAGATTAGTTTTCTTGTCATATTCGTATCAGTTAAATAGGTTATCCATACACAGCATCATTCAATCACAATCATGTTCCAGTATTTCAGGGCAGGCATGGTAAAGGTCACGGTACCGTCTTTTTGCTCAAAAGCCAGTTCTTCGGGAGCACCGGCATGGCGGTCGGGCGATGCCACCCATATTTTGTTCACCTTTTCTTCCATCTGTACCTGCAATGAAAGCTGGGAAAGCAAACGGGGTTCGGGCATCGTGCCATCCACGTCGCGCCAGCTCATGTTGTCCGCGTCGCGGAAGTTCAGCAGATGCACCACCGTCTTGTCGCCTACCTTTTTGGCATAGGAAGCCACGGCCGACTGTTGTGGCGGCCAGGCATTGATGGACACATTGCCCGAAGCATCGGAGATGCTGACGGACGTCTCGGTATCGGTACCGGTGCCGCGCAAGAGGTTCTGGTAGGCGGTCAGGAAGTCGTAGTAGCGCACAATGGATGTTTTCAGGGTTTCGTCCATTTCCAGGTTGTCGTTCGGGAAGTATTCCTTGCACAGCATGTGGTCGCCCAGTTCCAAGTGCGAGCCGCCCAAGGCAAACATCACGGCATCGGTCAGCAGCACGCCGGGCGTGTTGAACTCGCCCGTATTGTCGGCACGGTTGTAGTTCATGTAAGCGGCAAAGACGGTGCGCAAGGTATAGTTGCTGTACTGGTCGTTGGCCTTGATAACCGTGTGGAGGTCGTCGAAACCTGCTTCGCTGTCCCACAGTTCGTTATACAGGAAGTCCGTCTGTCCCGTGCCCGTAATCTGCGAAGCGCCGTAGCTGGAAACGGCATTCATGATGAGCCGCTTGTCGGGATGGGCCGCTTTCATGGCACCGATGAACGAAGCATATCCCTTGGGCAGGTTCACGCGGTTGCCGTTGTAGTCGTAGCGGTCGCCTCGGTCACCCAACTGGTCAATCTGGTAGCCGTCGAAGTCGAAGTTGGCATACACCTCGTCGTTGCGCTCGGCCAGGTAGGCCTGCCACTCGGTGTTGGCAGGGTCGAGCAGGTAGATGTGGCTTTTCCAACTGTCGGGCAAGCTGTGCAGGTCCTTGTCGGTGCGCCCGGTGCCTTTGAAGATGTACCATTCTTCTTTCACGCCGTCGGCGGCGGCATCGTCGAGCGCGCCGAAACAGAGGTTATAGAAGATGGACTTCATTCCCAGACCGTGCTGCACGTCAATGTATTTCTTGACTACCTCCGTATAGACGTCGCGGTTGGCAATGTCCTTGTAGACTTCATCGAGCTTGTCGCGTGTGCCGCCCAGGGGCCAGTGGTGCTTGTTGTGCCAGTCCTGGAACTGCACACCGTTGATGTGGCAACGGTTGAGGAATTCCATTTCCTTTTCGATGACGCCCGGTTCGAGTTTCGAGGCATCGAAAGTGGCTACGAAGCCGTAGCGCGGGAAGCGCGTCCAGTCGCTCGATACGTCGACGGCAATGGTGCCCATCACCACTTCTGCCCCATCGTTGCGTGTGCGGTAAATGTCGACCATGTATCCCGTAAAGTCGTCAGAGGGTGCCGTCCAGGTCCACGAATTGCCTGTGGCTTCGGCTTCGGCCAGTACTTGGTTACCTGTGCGGTAACGCACTTTAGCCCCTTGCGGCAGCGAGCCTTCGACAGTAAACGTCACGGTTTCGCCCGGACTGTAACAAGCCTTGTCGGTAGAGAGTTCGAGGGTGAGGTCGGACATCACTTTGATCACTTCGCTCACTCCTCCTTCGTTTCCTCCCCCTCCGGGCGTTTCGGGAGTATCGGAAGGCCCGTTGTCGTTGCTGCAAGCTGCCATAGCCAACAGGGCAGCCAATGCGGTAAGTTTCAAATTCATCATACTAATTGTTTTATGGATTTATAAATGTTTATTTCCTGTGAGGTATGTTCCAGTAACACAGAAAAAGTTAAAATACCCAATTAGACACCTTATATTTATTGTTTCACAATCGAAACAGTTTCTTCAAGTTGGTTAAGGGTAATAGTATAAGTACCAGCCTCTGTCAGCTTCCACTTGTTATCGATGCCACCTACCGTTACGTCGAGGTATTGTTCCTTGCAAGCATCGCTCGACTTGTCGATGAACAACATCTGCTCTACTTGCCCAGTGGGTGCTGCGCCGTTTACGGTCGACATGAACCAAGCGCCGTTCCAGTCGCTCTTCTTATCGCAGGTGAACTTCAGTTCGCCAGTATTCAGGTTACCGATCCAAGTAAATACGTAAGGATCATCGGTAGCAACCAGCGGCTCGGCAATGTCGAGTGACCATCCGCCCGGAGTAGCATCGCCCACCATATAGATGGCTTCATATGGCGTGAACGGACTCATCAACATGCGTTCTTTTCCGCTGCGTATGTCGAGGCATATCTTGTAAGCTTTACCCACTTCGTCAGCTTGCAGCACCCACTTGTTATCCGGGTCGAAACCGCTGACAAACTCTACTGACGAATCGGTATAAGGCGCGTTGGGCTGTGTGGCCTTGTAGTTGTTTTCCCAACTTCCGTTGGCGGTAGCAAACTTGAATTCACCAGCATTTTCAAAGTAATGTCCGTAGCGGAACAGGAAGGGGTCGATAGCATCTTTAGTCATGGGCGCAAAGCTCCATCCGGCAGTTCCGTCGATGAGATAAATCTGGTCGTAAGGCGGCAGGTTGCCTTCTGTCTTAGTCAGCGTGAGAACACCAGTCAAGAGGTTGGCTTCCACTTCATAGAAATGTGCTTCCTCCACGGTGAAGTTCACGTCGGGAGTGCCGTCGGCACTGTAATAGAGCGTGCCGTCGCCGTTTCCGTTGTTGTAACAGGGTGAGAAGGTTCCCGGGGCAAGTACAAATTTGAACGAACCCACATTCAGGTTGCCCGACCAGGTGAAGACACCGTTGTCGGTACGTGTCATCTCCGTCACGCTGTTGTTGTCCCACCCGCCGGGCGTGGCATCACCTATCAAATAGAGGGTAGTAGTCACCGGTTCGTATGACGTAGCGCTAAACTCTGCCGTAGCAATCTGTGTTTGCTCCTGTCCGGCCACAACAGCAATGACACGCGCTTCAAGTGAAAAAGTCTGGATGCCACTTGCACCGAAAGACTCACGGAGCATGTTATTCATATCTTCTACCGTCCAAGCATAGGAGTATTGCTGCACGGCATCTTCCACTACCACGCAAGGCGAAGCGTAATTGGTTCCTTTTTCGGCTACTTCTACAGTATATGAAATGCGATTACCCGTACCATAATTCGTACCGGTAGTCCAGGACAGTTCCAGGGCATTGTCGGCATGGTTCTGCTCGTTCAGGACAATTTCGGTGGCGCTTGGCGTCAGGGCCAACTCAGTATGTCCTTTGTCTGTTTCCATGTAATCATCGTCCACACAGGCGATCAGAGCCGCGCAAGCAAACAATGAGAGAGCGAGATGTGTAATATATTGTTTCATGGTTACTCTTGTTTTTATTAATGTTTTCATTCAAGTTGTCAATTGCGTTAATAACCAGGATTCTGTTCCATCAGCGGGTTGGCATCCATTTCGGTCTGCGGAATGGGGAAAATCAGACGGTCCTTGGTGGCTTTGGTTTTTCCGATGGAGTGGAAGAACTCTATGGCATAATCGCCGTTGCCTATGCGGACAAGGTCGAACCAGCGGTGTCCCTCGAAAGCCAGCTCCATGCGGCGTTCGTGGATGATGGCCTCGCGCATGGCTTCTTGCGACAAACCCGACAATTCGGGCAGCCCGGCACGATGACGTACGATGTTAAGGGGCGTTTCAGCCTGGGCGGTCTGTCCCATTTCGTTCAGGGCTTCGGCTTTCTTCAGCAGCACGTCGGCATAGCGGTACACCACGAAGTTGGCAGGGTTGGTATTGTATTCGGGCGAAACGGCTTTAGTGACAAGGAACTTACGCACATTGTACCCGGTGTTCGAGTAAGACGATTTGTATTCCTTGCCGTCGAAAGTGGGGCAACCCTGGTAGAGCACAGTCAGGTCCTTGCGCAGGTCGCCTTCTTCCCAGGCATCCATAAATTCTTGTGTAGGCTGGTTCCATCCGTAGCAGCCGGCCACGAAATCGGAATTGCGCGGTCCCATGAAAGTGGAGAGCCAGGATGCCTGCGGGTTATTTCCCCAAAAGTCATACTCAGTACTTCCCGAATATTGTACCTCAAACAACGATTCAGTTCCGTTATTAATAGTGGCATCAAAATTATCCTCGAACTTGCAGTTGGCAAGGTCATAACCCAGGTTGGCAATGTCATCACACAAATCTACTACATCCTGGTAGTATTCCGAATTTTCAGGAGCCAGCGTCAGCTTGATGTCTGCCATCATGGCCAAGGCAGCTTCCTTGCAGGCACGTCCTACGTTTTCTGAATCATACTGTGCTTTTGTGGGCAACATGTCGATGGCGTTCTGACAATCGGAAATGATTTGGGTGTAAACTTCCTCGCGTGTATTGCGGGCAATGGCGGTAGACTCTCCCGGGTTATAGGGAGTAAGACGCAAAGGCACACCACCGTACAGGCGCACCAAGATATAATAATAATGTGCGCGGAGGAAATAAGCCTCACCCATGCACTGCTGTTTTACGCTTTCGCTCATGAGTTCGGAGTCAGGCACGGAATTGAGCACAATGTTGCACTGTCCGATACCCACCCACGGCGAACGCCACATGTAGAGTGCCATACCGTTGTCGCTTTGTGTAATGAAGTTGGCAGCCTGTATGGTTTCCAAACCGTCGGTACCTCCTCCGGCACCTACTTCACTGTTTCCTGCCACGATATCAAGCGTCCAGATGCGCTGGTTATACATATTTGAAGACTGCAATGTGCGGTAGCATGCTGTAGTAAGGGCAATGGCCACATCATCGGTTACTTCCGTTTCCGGGTCGACTGTATTGTTAGGCGACTTTTCGAGAAAGTCGGCACACGAAACCATCATCATGACGGCCAACAGATATAGGAAATTACTTATCTTTTTCATGTTGTAATGAATTAAAAGTTTTACTTGGCATTAGAAATTAAAGTTCAGTCCCACGTTGAAGGTACGCGAAATAGGATAGCGCGACTGGTCTATTCCGTTGATGTCGACTTCGGGATCGAAACCGGAATATCCTGTAATGGTAGCCACATTTTCGCAAGATATCGAAAGACGGGCATTCTCAATCGTCAGTTTCCGCAACCACTGTTTGGGGAAATTATAAGCAAGCGTTATATTCTTCAAACGCAGGTAAGAACCATTCTCCACAAAGCGGTCGGATACCCGGCTGTTCTGATTGGGGTCGCCATATACAGCACGCGGCATAGAGTTGCTGGTGCCTTCGCCACGCCAGCGGTCAAGTACATCGGTAGTCTGGTTATAAGCGGCAGCCATACCGGTAAGGTCGATGTTGTTTGCGTTGTAGATTTTGTTGCCTGCCACACCCTGCAAGTAAACCGACAGTTCAAAGCCTTTGTAGCTAAGGCTGTTGTTCATGGAGAACAGCCAAGTGGGGTTGGGATTGCCAATCACGGTACGGTCGTCGTCGTTAATCACGCCGTCGTTGTTCAGGTCTTTGAAGCGGATGTCGCCGGCTTCGGCACCTGTCTGCACGGCATGTTCCTGCACTTCTTCCGGAGTTTGGAACAATCCGTCGGTCACGTAGCCGTAGAACACGTTGATAGGATAACCTTCGGCCAGCATGGTAAGATACGAATTGTTTACCTGATTGATATAATAAGGTACATCACTGTTCAAGCTCTTAATCTTATTCTTGTTATAAGTAGCGGTCACATTAGTTTCCCAGCTCAGCTCGCCTCCCTGAAGATTGATGGTGTGCAAGCTCATTTCAAAACCTTTGTTGCTTACTTTGCCTGCATTGGTATAGGTAATGCTTGTGTCTTCAAAACCCGAAGTGATGGGAATGGATGCTTTTACCAACATGTCGCGCGTTTCTTTTATATATCCGTCGAACGAGAACATGACACGTGAATTGAACAAAGACGCATCAAAGCCAATGTTGGTTTGTGCCACTTCTTCCCAGTGCAGATACGGGTTGGACAAGGAAAGCGACACCAGAGCCGTCTGGTTGTTTCCGGCAGTACCCAACGGATAAACACTTGTATTGTAAGAAGCCAAATAGCCATATTCACTGATACCTGCCTGACTACCGGTAATACCGTATCCCACTCTCAACTTCAAATCGTTCACCCAATCGTTCTGCGGATAGAACTTTTCCTGCGAAATACGCCAAGCAGCCGATACAGAAGGGAATGTACCCCAACGGTTCTCCTTACCAAAACGGCTGGAACCATCGCGGCGAACCGTGGCAGTCAGCAAATAACGGTCTTCGTAAGAATAATTCAAACGTGCCATGTAAGAAAGCAAAGCCCAATCTGTTTCATTACCACCGATGGCATACATTTTTTCACCGTTGTCCATTTCATGCACGTTGTCAAAAGTGAACACGTTTTTCTGCGCATTCAGGTAATCGTAGTTGCTCCACTGGGCAGACATACCAGCCATTACACCTACTTTGTGCTTTTCGGCAAAGGTATGGTCAAAAAGGAAATAGTTATCCCACAAGTAAGTAAACGACTTGTTGTCGCTCTTGTAGCGCGAGCTTTCTTCAGTGGGTGTGGGTTTCCAGTCGTAAGCAGGCGTCCAATTGTCTATGAACCAAAATTTAGCATCGTAGCCAAAAGTACTTTTAAATTTCAGCCATTTCGTAAAAGTCAGTTCAGCCGTCAAATTAGCCAGGAAGTTGTAGCCTTTCGTCTCACTGCTGTTTACTTCAGTAGGTCCAATAGGGTTGCGCGTACTTCCATACCATTCGGAATTACCTTCCGGTCCCGACCATGTGCCGTCTTCGTTCTTTACCGGCAAAACGGGAAGCGCCCTCATGGCATCGCCGATGCTGTATGAACCCTGGTCTTTCACATCGGCACTGAACGTAATGTTGTTCGAGAACTTCAACCATTTCAGCACTTGTGCATCGCTGTTGCTTTGGAAAGTGAAGCGGCGGTATCCCACACTTTTTACGATACCTTCCTGGTCGAGGAAACCACCCGATACATAATAATGTGCCTTGTCGTTTCCACCGGAATAGCTGACAGTATAGCTCTGCATGGAACCTGTCTGAAGAAGCAAGTCCAGCCAGTCAGTTCCCTTACCCAATGAAGAAGGGTCGGCCCATTCGGGATTGGGATTGCGTCCGCTGTTTGTCATCATGTCGTTGCTCAACTCTGCATATTGGGAGGCATTGAGCAATTCGGGCACGCTGGTAGCATTCTGTATGGAGTAGTTGGCCGAGAAAGAAAGTTTACCCTTGCCTTCAACACCGCGCTTGGTAGTAATCATCACCACGCCGTTGGCACCGCGCGAACCATAGATAGCAGTAGCCGAAGCATCTTTCAATACGTCGAGACGCTCAATGTCGGCCATGTTCAGCGAAGACAATCCAAGGTCTGTCGGCACTCCGTCGATTACCACCAGCGGGTCGCAATTGTTAATGGAGCCCAAACCACGGATTTTAATGTTTACGTTATCTCCCGGGCGTCCGGCATCTAATACCTGTACACCCGAAATCTTACCCTGAATGGCCTGACCCAGGTTGGCAACCGGCGTGTTGCGCAATTCCTTGTTTCCTACCGAAGCAACAGCGCCTGTCAAGTCGCTTTTCTTCATCGTACCATATCCCACGACTACTACTTCTTCAAGCATTTTGCTGTCTTCTACCAGAACGATTTGCAAGTTCCGCTGTCCGTTGACAGCTACTTCCTGTGTTTTGTAACCAACAAAAGAAATCTGTAAGATTCCCTGTGAAGATACAGTAAGTGTAAAATCGCCGTCAATACCAGTTATCGTTCCGTTTGTAGTACCTTTTTCTACTACACTGGCTCCGATAACAGTTTCTCCCGTCTGGTCCTTTACAATACCTTTCACTGCAATTTGCTGTGCAGACATGCACACCGAGAACAAAATTCCGATTAATAAAGCCAATAACCGGAATGGTTTTCTGTACTTTTGCATAATATCAAATTTTAAATTGAACAATATGTCTTCAACTCAAAATGAAGAACGATGCAAAAATAGATGATAAAAACAAGTTTAAATAACCTACATAGTGAAAAAGTAGTATAAACAACAATGTATAATAC
>NZ_JADYTF010000044.1 GCF_021530995.1 Bacteroides caecigallinarum | reverse complement strand
CATAGAATGAAATTATATCCTACATTATTACTTATAGCGTGTTTGATAGCGCTTCCTGTGAAGACTTTAGGACAAGATACTGAAATAGTGAAACAAGGTATTCCTATTGCCGGTGACACAACAGCTGTTCTGAGCAAAAAGGAGCTGAAAAGACTGAAAAGAGCTAAACGAAACGTACATTATAATATACTTGGAGGGCCAAGCTATACTCCTGATTTCGGAGTATTAGTGGGCGGTAGCGCTTTGGTGACTTTCAGCATGAATCCCAAGGACAGCACCATGAAACGTTCTGTAGTTCCTGCTTCCGTAGCACTGATGTTCAGTGGAGGTCTGAATATAGTTGTAAAGCCCCAACTGTTCTTCAAGAATGACAAATTCCGCATCTTCGGACAATTCATTTACAAAAATACACAAGAAAACTATTACGGAGTTGGATACACTACCAATAAGAACTACATCCGAGGTAAAGAAACCAGCCAATACAAATATAGCGGAATACAAGTTAACCCATGGTTCCTCTTCCGTATAAAAGAGACAAATTTTTTTGCAGGTCCGCAGATTGACTTGAATTACGACCACATGATGAATGTGGCCGAAGGTATAACTCTGGACAAGAATTATATAAAGGCCGGAGGAACAGCAGACGGATACAGCAATTTCAGTTCAGGGTTAGGTTATTTGCTAAGCTATGACACCCGCGACATTCCTGCCAATCCGTATAAAGGTCTGTATTTTGATTTCCGCGGTATAATGTATCAGAAATGGCTGGGTAGCGACGACAATTACTATCGTTTGGAATTCGACTACCGCCAGTACAAGTCGGTAGGCAAAAGAAAAGTCCTGGCATGGACAGTACAGAGCAAAAACGTGTTCGGCAATAATATTCCTCTGAACAAGTATGTACTTAGCGGTACTCCGTTCGACTTGAGAGGCTACTATATGGGACAGTTCCGCGACAAATCATCACATCTTGCAATTCTGGAATACAGACAGATGTTCAATACTGACAAGAGTAACCTCTGGAAGAAAATACTCAACCGTCTGGGATACGTCGCATGGGCAGGTGCAGGATTTATGGGACCTAATCCGGGCAAGATAGAAGGAGTTCTTCCCAACGCCGGAATAGGACTGAGAGTGGAAGTCCAACCACGTATGAACTTCAGACTTGACATAGGCAGGGACTTCGTAAACAAGCAAAATCTGTTTTATGTAAATATGACAGAAGCATTCTGATAAAACATTTTCATATACTAAAAAAAACTCCGCAAGACACAATGACTTGCGGAGTTTTTTTCATGTATATGTTATTTATATCAGAAACAGCTTGAACCGTCGAAACAGTGTGTACAAACCTTACACTTAGGAAGTCCGATAGCTTCAATCAAAGTTTCAAGGGTATTGAACTTCAGCGAAGTAAGTCCGAAACGTGCTCTGATGCGTTCCACCAATTCCTTATATTCAGGAGAATCAGTAGTAGCATACTTGTCAAGTTTGGCATTCTCATCACCTTCTATTTCCTTGATAATACGGCGAGTGATGAGTTCCATGTCGCTCTTTGAAGATGTGAAACCGATAAACGGACATCCGTAAATAAGCGGCGGACAAGCTATACGCATGTGTACTTCTTTTGCTCCGTAATCATATAGAATATTCACATTATCACGTAGCTGAGTACCACGTACAATAGAATCGTCACAGAACAACAGTCTCTTACCCTGAAGCATAGAGCGGTTAGGTATAAGCTTCATCTTTGCCACCAGCGAACGCATGCTCTGATTGCTAGGAGTAAAGCTTCGAGGCCATGTCGGAGTATATTTCGCTATTGTACGATGATAAGGAATACCTTTTCCTTCGGCATAACCCAGTGCCATACCTACACCCGAATCAGGAATACCGCAAGCGCAATCCACTTCAGAATCGTCTGTCTGTCCCATCTTGTAACCTGACATGAAACGAACTTCCTCAACATTTCTGCCTTCGTATGATGAAACAGGGAAACCATAGTAAACCCACAAAAAAGAGCAGATCTGCATCTTGTCATTAGGTTTGCGCATCTGCTCCAGTCCATCGGCGCGCATACGGATAATCTCTCCCGGGCCGACATATTTTTCTATTTCAAAATCAAGGTTTGGCAAACTGCTCGACTCGCTTGTAGCAGCATATGCCCCATCCTTCTTACCGATGATAATCGGAGTACGTCCCCACTTGTCGCGCGCTACGATAATTCCGTCTTCAGTAAGAATAAGCATAGAACAAGAACCTTTTATCTTATTGAATACATTCTCTATACCATCCACAAAATCCTTTCCCTGAACAATAAGCAATGCAACGAGTTCTGTCTGATTAGTTTTACCCATACTCATCTCGGACAGATGCATGTTAGAGGCAAGAAGTTCATTCACCAATTCCTCTTCATTATTTATTTTTGCTACTGTTACTATTGCGAACTTGCCCAAATGAGAATTGATCATTATAGGTTGCGGGTCAGTATCGCTTATAACTCCAATTCCCGCATTACCCTTAAACTGCGGCAGCTCTGATTCGAACTTAGTGCGGAAATAAGAACTTTCCAAACTGTGGATAGCGCGCATGAATCCCTCACCGGCAGCATAAGTAGCCATTCCGGCACGTTTTGTACCGAGGTGAGAATTATAGTCTGTGCCGTAAAACAAATCGGTCACACATTCAGCCTTAGAGACTGTACCAAAAAAACCTCCCATTCTTTTAAAACAATTAAATTAGTTTAAGCGGAACAAAAATACAAAAAATTCAGAAAATATGCATAAGCATGAAGGTATAAAGGTTACAAAAAAAATCGTTCATACTACAATTTGAAAACAAAAAACAAGTTTTGCTTTGGATAAACCCCATTATGCGTTACCTTTACACGAAATATAAATTTACGACACAATGATACAGAAAACATACAAGGCTTATCTTTTCGATTTCGACTACACTCTTGCCGACTCGTCGCGCGGCATAGTTATGTGTTTCAGGAATGTACTCGCCATGCACGGGCATGACGGTATCAGTGACGAAGCCATAAAGCGTACCATAGGAAAAACTCTTGAAGAATCATTCACCATACTGACAGGCATAAGTGATAAAGAAACACTGGCTGGCTACCGCAAGGAGTATGTAGCACAGGCTGACAAACTTATGACAGCAAACACTGTATTGTTTCCGGAAACCATCGATGTTCTGTCAGGTCTGAAGGAAAGAGGAGCAAAAATAGGAATAATCTCCACAAAGTACAGATACAGGATTATGGAACTTTTAGGAAAGAAACTGCCTGAAGGATTTCTTGATATAATAGTAGGCGGCGAGGATGTAAAGACGCCAAAGCCATCACCGGAAGGACTACTGTTTGCCATAAACCATCTGGGATTAGACAAAAACGATGTTCTGTATTGCGGCGACAGCACAGTCGATGCCGAAACAGCCCTCAATGCCGGTGTAGACTTTACAGGAGTGCTGCACGGAATGACAACACGCGAAGAGCTTGAGGCATATCCTCATACAGGAATAATGAGATCGCTTGACGAGCTGTTGTAAAAAAAACGACATTTCAGATTCATGCCACACCTATTTACTCACCAAACGCACAAAGCCTCCGGCACTGACGAAGGCTCCTGTTCTTTTTATTCTTTTATCTCACTTTCCTATAACAACTATCGCTTTATCCAGTTCTCAAGCCTGATACCAGAGAAGTTCTTGAAGTCATGAACGTTTTCTGTCACCATCACCAAATCGTAAATAATGGCGGTACATCCTATCAACAGATCGAAATTGTCATCGGCAGGCGTACCCGCCAAACGCAGGCGCGCTTTCTCCTTAGCAAAAAGGTCAAGTGATTCGCCAATTGGCAGCACATGCATTGAAGCTATAAATTCTTCCAAGTTCTGCGTTCGGCGTGTCAGCCCTTGTCTGCTCCCCAATTCGGCACCGTATTTCAGTTCGGCCACGGTGATTTCGGAGATATAACAATTCTCAATACCAACTTGGTCTATCTTCTTATCCACATCGTATTTACCACGCAGCAGGAAGATGCAAATGTTTGTGTCAAGCAGATACTTTTCCATATAGTCAGAATGCAGTTATGTCGTCCTTAAACTTTCTATCCATTCTGACTTCTGCCGCCAAACAATCGGCATCCATACTGTCGTCATCATTCCATACACCATAAAAACGACTAGCTGATATATGTTCCGTCTTATTCTTTTTACGCATAGAATTGCTCAACCTTGCAATCAAGTCCAGCTTCATTTCATCGCTCAAATCTTTCAACAGATTCCAGTAACGGTCTGCATTGCCAACAGATAGTTCCATATTATCTTTCAATTAAAGTTCCAAAAGCGAATATAAAAAAAATATCCGATTTGCTGTATGAATTTAACACTTTATTTTAAATTATCAGGTTCATCCACTCCTATTTGTTTCCTAAACGCACAAAGCCTCCGGCACTGCCGAATGCTCCTGTTCTTTTATCTCACTTTTCAATACCCTCCAATCCAACTTCCATAAGTCCATCATTTCCCGGTGAATCTCCTACACCCGATTCAGATTCCAACAGACGGATTCATTTCAAAGAATGCTTTGTTATGTTAGATATCTTTTGTACTTTTGTATCGCAGTCCCGGGCGTTCTTCTCCCAGCTTTCAGTTACTGGTGATGAACCAGTCAACTTGGTCAGGAATTACAACACAAACTGACAACTAAATTCAGTACACTTCAGGTTCTATCGGATTCAGTCTAAATTCATAAAAAAACGTGGGCAAATCTATACTAAAACGCGGGCAAATTTTGATTAAAATTTGCCCGCGTTTTTTTTAACAATATCTAACGTAGATTCAGAAGTAATAAATAACAGTGTAACTCTTAAGGGATGGCTTTGATTTTGTCCACGTATTCGGTCCAGCCGAATGCTTGCTTATAGGCATCTACCGAGCCAGACGGCACCAAGATTTGAAGGCCGTCAACGCAGTTTCTGAAAGCATTCTCACCCAGCGAGGGCGGCGTCATAGCTCGGCATGTGACGGTGGCCAGGTTGGAGCAGCCACTAAACGCTGATTGCCCAATGCTCTCCAGTGCGGCTGGCAGGTCGATGGTCGTCATGGCGTTGCAAGCGCAAAATGCATTTTTTCCGATGGTCTTCAGCCCGTCCGGAAGGGTGACGTCGACGAGGTTTGCGCTGCTCATTTTTTCTGATATTTCGACATAGTGCAAAGGAGACTCAATATATTTCTGTTCGTCGGATAAATCCGGAATCTCACCCGAAGACATCTCCGACTCGAAAACACTTTCCACCTGCTCATAAAACAAAAGATAATTCATGTACGAACAGAAAAGATAGATATAGAAAAGAACTGACGATAGAATCCATATAAACACATACTCATCGGGAAGGAAAGTCAGCAGACCGCATCCAACTCCAAATATAACAGCCCACCAGGTGAAAATCGAAAGCCATCTGATGTATGTTCCTATATCATCGGAATGGGTATTCTCGAACAATACTACAGCACGCTTATATGCCTTTATCAAACGCATGGCAAGAACTATGCCATACACCACGAGCCATGAAGCAAGAAGCGACAGTCCCACACTCTGCATTCTCCCGTCAGGAAGGAAAAGCAATACTCCTGCCGAAAGAACTGTGAAGAATATCCATTGAACCAGATGGCTTATTACTCTGCGACGTGTGATATAGAAACGATTGAGCAGAGTAGTAAGAGCAGAACTGAAAAGCCAATAGCACAAGAAATATGTAGAAAGATTCATGATTATAGCGGAATCCACATCACGATACCTTATTTCAAAAAAGAAATGTACGGAATAATTGGCAGCAAGCAAAAGAAGAGCTGTCCCCATAATACGACGCGATCGGAGATAATTAAAGAAAATAGCCTTGTCCGGAGTTCTACCAAACAGGAAATAAAAGCCATAGAAAAGCATCAGGGGCAATGCTACGCAAAGTGAATAACTGTATATAGAATGATTCATACTCACCTCCTTGATCATGATTTCACAAACAAAATTAAGAATAAATCTTTATTATATATAGAATAATGATGAAAAATAATATATAATACTATAAAGAATACTTACAAAGTTTATTCACTGTATATAAAAATAAATCCCGGAACGATATACACCATTCCGGGATTTATTTTTTATGAAACTATATCAATTATTGAACAGTATATATCCGTTCAGATAAGTAGCTATAACCAACCATAAGATATATGGTACGAACATATAGAACGAAGGTTTATCCTTCTTATATGCCATCATCATAAAACCTAGTACAGAAGCGTCAAGAAGCAATATATCAACAAAGCCCCACAACGGCATACGCATGGTGAAGAACAATATGCTCCAAAGGAAATTAAAAACCAGCTGTACCGTCCAGATTAGAATTCCCTTCTTATTTCCATGGTTAAGCATTCGCCCGAATGAAAGCCCCATCAGGAGATATATTATAGACCATGCAATAGGAAAGGCAATGTTGGGTGGCGTCAAACCGGACTTATTCAGATGTGGATACCACTCCATCATGGACTCTGCCTGGAGTTTGCTTGCTGCAAAACCTATACCAAAGCATAGCAAAATCGGCCAGATATAATTGATAACACGCTTCATAAGCATTTCTGTTTTTATCTCAATAAATATTATCTAATGAACAGAAGTTCACGATATTTAGGAAGTGTCCACATACGGTCGTCAACGATAAGCTCAAGCTTGTCGATATGATAACGTATCTGTTCCAGCATAGGAGCAATATTGTCATGATATGCAATCGCTCTTTCACGGATAGACTCTATTCTGTTGGCTACCTTACGAGCTTCGACCATAGCATCTACATTCTCCTTAATATACGCTGTATGTTCTGCTATTTCCTTGATTATAGCTATATTCTCTGCCGACAATTTGTTTGCCTCATCATCAGAGAAGATTGACTTCATCTTGTATACATTGTCTACAAGTTTTGTCTGATATTCGGTTGCTACAGGAACTATATGGTTCATAACCAAGTCACCAAGCACACGAGCCTCAATCTGTATTTTCTTTACATACATTTCCCATTTCACTTCGTTACGTGCCTCAAGTTCCTTACGGTTCATTACGCCTGTAGATTCAAACATCTTGATTGTTTCAGGCTTCATGTAGTTGTCGAAAATCAATGGGCAGCTTGTTTCGCAATCAAGGCCACGACGTTGAGCTTCTTCTTTCCATTCGTCGCTGTAACCGTTTCCGTCGAAACGGATAGGCTTACATATTTTGATATATTTGCGGATAACCTGAAGTATAGCCGACATCTTAGGCTCGCCTTTCTCGATAAGCTCGTCCACCTCTTTCTTGAATATCATCAGCTGTTCGGCAACGGCAGTGTTCAATGCTATCATTGCACTTGCACAGTTGGATTCCGACCCCGGAGCACGGAACTCAAATCTGTTTCCTGTAAATGCAAATGGCGAAGTACGGTTACGGTCAGTATTATCGATAAGCAGTTCAGGTATCTGAGGAATGTCAAGTTTCAATCCCAACTTGTCGCTCAATGACATAAACTCGTCTGCCTTGCTTTCTTCGATATGATCGAGCACCTTGCTCAACTGAGAACCAAGGAATGAAGAGATGATTGCTGGAGGTGCTTCGTGTGCCCCAAGACGATGAGAGTTTGTAGCACTCATGATAGACGCCTTGAGCAATCCGTTATGATGGTATACTGCCATCAATGTATTTACGACGAAAGTGATGAAACGGAGATTTTCTTCCGAAGTCTTACCCGGAGCCATCAGCAATACACCTGTATCAGTACCAAGCGACCAGTTGTTATGCTTACCAGAACCGTTTACACCCTTGAAAGGTTTTTCGTGAAGCAACACTCTGAAACCGTGGTTACGTGCAATCTTGCGCATAAGCGACATGACAAGCATGTTGTGGTCTACGGCCAAGTTACATTCCTCAAATATAGGAGCAAGTTCGAACTGGTTTGGAGCAACCTCGTTGTGACGTGTCTTGACAGGGATACCCAATTCAAGTGACTGGATTTCCAAATCTTTCATGAACGCAGCCACACGTGTAGGGATTGCACCGAAATAGTGGTCTTCAAGCTGCTGGTTCTTTGAAGCCTCGTGTCCCATCAGTGTACGTCCTGTAAGCAACAGGTCAGGACGTGCAGCATACAGACCTTCGTCAACAAGGAAGTATTCCTGCTCCCATCCAAGATATGAATATATCTTCTTTACAGAAGGATCGAAATAATGTATTACGTCGAGCGCAGATTTTGTCACTGCGTGTATAGAACGTAAAAGAGGAGCCTTATAGTCGAGCGACTCGCCTGTGTAAGCAATAAAGATTGTAGGAATACACAGTGTATCATCAACTACGAATACAGGTGATGAAGGGTCCCATGCACTATATCCGCGAGCCTCGAATGTATTACGGATACCTCCGTTAGGGAATGACGAACCGTCCGATTCCTGCTGTACAAGAAGCTTTCCTGAGAATTCTTCTATCATTCCACCCTTTCCATCGTGTTCCACGAAAGCGTCATGCTTCTCGGCAGTACCTTCAGTAAGTGGCTGGAACCAGTGAGTATAATGTGTCGCACCAAGTTCTACCGCCCATTTTTTCATTCCGGCAGCGACCTCATTTGCTATGCTGCGGTCCAGAGTGGCACCATTGTCTATTACGTCAATAAGCTTTGAATAAACCTTGCTTGGAAGATACTTGAACATCTTCTCTCTGTTGAATACATATTTGGCAAAATATTCACCAGGACGCTGTGATGGCGATGGCACATTGACAGGTTTCTTGTGAAAAGCCTCTTCTACTACTTTAAATCTTAATTGTGACATAATACCTAAGTTTGTATATTTTCTATTTATTGTTGTTTCTATATTCTAGTTTATATGTTGTTGCATATCCTCTGTATTCCCTCCTTGCATCTGTCTCTGTCGCCAAATGCCGTCAGACGTATATATCCTTCACCACTTGGTCCGAAACCTATACCCGGAGTACTTACCACTTGAGCTTCATACAGAAGTTTGTCGAAAAATCCCCACGACGTCATGCCTTTAGGAGCCTTGACCCAGAGATATGGTGCATTTTCACCTCCATATGCCCTCAGTCCGATACTGGTAAGTCCCTTTTTCATTATTCTGGCATTCTCCATGTAATAATCAACCATAGCCTTCACCTCTTCTCTGCCTTTAGGCGTGTATATGGCTTCAGCTCCACGTTGTGCAATATACGAAGCTCCATTGAACTTTGTTGTCTGCCTTTTGAGCCACAGCTTGTTGAGCGAAATCCTCTCTCCCATCAGTGTAGAAGCCGTAACTTCTTTAGGGACAACAGTATATCCGCATCTGATACCGGTAAATCCGGCAGTCTTTGAATAACTTCTGAATTCGATGGCAACCTTCTTCGCACCTTTGATTTCATAAATGGAATGTGGAATATCCGGCTGCCTGATATAAGCCTCGTATGCAGCATCAAATAAAATAAGAGTATCGTTTTCGAGAGCATAGTTAACCCATTTTTTCAGTTCTGCCTTGCTGAGAACTGTACCGGTAGGATTATTAGGAAAACACAGATATACGATATCAACTCTCTGTTCCGGTATTGGAGGAATAAAATTGTTTTCAGGACTACACGGCATATAAATGACGTTGCTCCATCTGTAACCTTCTTCAAGCGTTCCTGCACGTCCGCACGAAACATTCGAATCTATATATGCCGGATAAATAGGGTCTGTCACTCCGATACTGTTGTCATGACGGAGAATATCTCCAAAGTTACCGGAATCGGTCTTGGCACCGTCATTTATAAAAATCTCACTGTGTTCCAAAGATATTCCCCTAGCTGCATAATCGTGCTTGATAATGGCATCAATAAGAAAACTGTACCCTTGTTCCGGGCCGTATCCATGAAATGTCTCAGCTTTTGCCTGGTCCTCCAAAGCCTTGTGCATGGCATCAAGACATGATTGCGGTATAGGGCGTGTGACATCACCAATACCCAGATTTATTATATCGGCCTTAGGATGGGTTACCTTGAATGTATTCACCCTTTTCGCCAAGTCAGTAAACAAATAATTATCGGGCAGCTTTAACAAATGTTCGTTGACCAATGCCATATATTATCTCTTTTAGTCTATTTTGGCGCAAAATTACGAAAAAAATGTCATTCATGAAATATAATTATATGCTTTTGTATATCATGTTACATCATTATTGCGTTTTATTATCATATCACCATCTGCTATAATTTTTACACTTGATTTATATCAATCATAGTTTTTTTTAATACCTTTGCACAGACTAAAAAAACAAACATAACAGACATATTACAAAACAAACGTCAAAATGAGTTCTGCATTACCTATTTCGAATAGACAGCAACTGCTGAGAGAAACTAGAGATTATCTTCTAATCGCACTTGGGATGATTATGTATGCTGTCGGTTGGACTGTTTTTCTATTACCCAACAATCTTCCGTCGGGCGCTGTCCCAGGTATAGCATCCGTAGTATATTGGGCAACGGGATTTCCCGTACAATACACTTATCTGCTCATAAATTTTGCACTTTTACTTTTGGCTTTAAAGATTTTGGGACTGAAATTCTGCCTTAAAACCATTTTTGCCGTAGGTGTTCTTACTTTTGCCACTCCCGTGTTCCAGCATTTTGTCAAAGGTTCCCTGATTAATGACCAACCTTTCATGGCGTGCGTTCTCGGTGCATCATTCTGCGGTGGTGGTATAGGCGTTGCGTTTTCCGCCAACGGTAGTACCGGAGGAACAGATATCATAGCGGCCATAGTCAATAAATACCGTGACATAACTCTTGGAAGGGTTATTCTGATTTGCGATGTGATAATCATTTCCTCCAGCTATCTTGTTCTGCATGATTGGGAAAAAGTAGTTTACGGATACGTGGTTCTGTTCATTTCCAGTTTCGTACTAGACCAGGTAGTAAACAGTGCACGACAATCGGTACAATTCTTTATTATCTCACAGAAATATGAAGAAATCGGGCAAAGAATAAACAAAGACCTGCATCGCGGTGTTACTTTTATAGACGGAGTGGGATGCTACACTCACAACAATGTAAAAATGATGTTCGTACTTGCAAAGAAACGCGAGTCGAACACAATATTCCGTCTGATAAAAGATATTGACCCTAATGCTTTTGTTTCACAGAGTGCCGTAATAGGTGTCTTCGGTGAAGGCTTTGACAAGATTAAAGTTAAATAAAAATCACACACTAAAAGTCCATGAATATGAATTCCAATCTAGATATAGCGAAAAGACTGGCATCATCTTTAAACTGCACTTTATCAAAGGAAGTATTAAAGACGTTTGCTGAAATACTTATACCTGAAAAGTATAAAAAAGGAGAACGAATACTTGACGAAGGACAGGTGTGCGATTCACTATACTTCATAGATAAAGGGATGACACGTCAGTTCTATTTCAAATACGAAAAGGATTTGACTGAACATATAGGTTATGAAGATTCCATAATAATATGCCTGGAAAGTTATTTCAATGAAGAACCTACCAAGCTTATGATTGAGGCACTTGAACCTACAATAGCGTGGAAAATCAACAAGCATGACATTGTGCGACTGGCGTCAATAAACAGCGAAATCGGGACTCTTTACAGAAGAGTGTTCGAAAATTCACTCATTACATCACAACGGAAGGCGGACACACTGAGATTTGAACCTGCAAATGAGAGATACAACAAGCTGATGCAGCAGCATCCGGAAATTCTGAAAAGGGCTCCTCTAATATACATTGCCTCATTATTACAGATGACACCTGAAACTTTGAGCCGTGTCCGCTCAGCAAGTCTGAATTCTTAAATATACAATAATTTTAAAGGCAGGAAGCATTTGAGGTATAACCTCGGTACTTCCTGCCTTTTTGTTCAGGTCAGATTAGAATATCACACCCAGACGGAAACCTGCATTGTTCTGTCCGTTTATATCACTCGTCAGAGTACATGTCTTGTTCGTTCCGTAGCTGTAATACCCTGCTACGTGCAATCCCCAATGTTTTGTCCTACCAGGGTAGATATTAAATCCTATTTCAGGAGAAATGTAACCTCCCCATGCTTTATCATAAAGACCTTTAATACCGTAATATGTAGTATTACGGGCAAACATTGTTCCTGCTTTCAAACCTATGTATGGTTCAAAATGCTTTCCATCATACAATGTATAGTTGGCAGCCAGACCGAAAGGTACCTGAAAAGCAGAACGCTGCTGGTCGGTAGTCAGGCTCTCAGTTGGTGATATTGACAAAGTCTGTCTTCCTACGTACTGATGATTGGTGTGAAATGAAGCAAACAGACCGACATTCCATCTTGGAGCCACTTCATATTTCAACTCGTAATTCATACCCCATCCGCTTATTTTATCCGCATATCCCGTAGAAAACGGCGCGTTAACCTGCCAGTCTACAACCAATCCCAAATTACGTACATCCCATTGTGCTTTCGCCGTAAACAAAACTCCGCAAGCCAAACAGCAAAGCAGAATAGTTCTTCTCAATATAATATTTATAGTTCTCATTATCAGTCCCTCCTAATTATTTGTTACAATTTATATATTCCGACTGTTTATATGCCTGATTTACAGAATTCACCAGCAACTGCAAATTATACATTCCGCTGTACTGAGCTCCGGAAGCACTGGCATACCATACTACAGGAATATTCTTACCTTCCTGATCTGCTGTCAGATCAACCATTTCCATTATCAGAGTGTTAGTGTTATAAGAATAAGTTATAGGATACGGATAATACCATCCTCCCCACCATGGACCCCAATAACCATAATCCCACCATCCACCGAAATATCCTCCGGAAACAATCTGATACGATTCATTCAAATATGATAATTGAATTCCGATATCAGCATTGTCTTTCTCATTAGGATCTGTTATACGGGTATATCCACGCTGATTCATATTTGTTTCCACTGCTTTGATTATCTTCATAGCATTTTCATCCTTCCAGTAGGTTGCCTTATATTCTCCAGCTTCCAAAATACTGTCCGGCAAGAAATAAGTTTTGTACGAGCCAAAATCCACACTACTGTCATAATCCGTGTAAACAGCCAAATCGGCGTCCAATTCTGTCATGTCCGGTTCTTTCTCGCATGACACAGCCAATAGAGGCAGACAAATGTAAAATAAAAGCTTTTTCATATTCATTTATGTTTAAAGATTATCATATAGAACGTCCCTTGAAAACTCTGCTACTGGAAGAAGGGACAATAACTCCGCTTAAAGTCATCCTATTAGAATTAAAATTTGGTGATATAGTCACCGATGCTTTATTGCTTCCTTTATAAAGGTCTATATCAATCATTGCGGATATTCCAGTACCCATCACATTCATAGACACATGAATGTTGCCTTTCTTGTCTTTCTTTACTTCATATTTCGACACATTACCATCAAGTGTTATACCTCCTAGTCCATTAGGACCTGAAGCAGGAATATTGAATGCCACTTGAACAACAGATTTGTCGCCCGTAACAGAAACAAAATTTGTATTGGAATTCACAAAGGCTGTCTGACCATATTTAAACACTACTTTATCAGCCTCAAGCGTAAAGTCTTTCTCTGATATGGCTTTTTCGGCTTCTACATACATCAGACTGTCAAGTTTTTCCTGAATAGCCTTTCTTTCAGCACCGGTCAATTCTTCTAACTCTTGTGCATGTACGTTGCCTGCCATTAATGTAAGCAACATAAATAATGAAATAATGATTCTCATATTCTATTTTCCTTTCTTTTTTATCGATAGCAAAATTAAAATAAGAATATGATACCAAAAATAGAATTTTCCTATACGTTAATAGGGAAATGGGAATATTATTTAGGAACTTTTCCCCCACGCGTTCCTTATTCCCTGTGATAAAACACAGTCAGACATCAGTTTGCCATACCGTCATTATATTCTTTCACCAAAGTGAGATAATTTTTTATGAGATTGTTATTTTTGAACCCTTCCGGAGCCTTGTTAACAATATCTTCCATTACAGGTGTCAAAAAAGGATATGGCAATGAATTTCCTATCATTATAAATACACCCGGACCGAGAACATTTTCATAATTACTGGAAATAAATGTCTTGATGAGATTATCCATCTGTTGTGCTACTTCAACCCTTTTCTTATCAATTTCAAACTGCACAGTATTTATATCGACACCATCCATAATCATACGACTTTCTTCCCTCTCAACCTCGTATGCTCTGTCATCAATCGCGGTCTTGTCTTCAATAAACTTATTGAAACTGTCATTCAAAGGAGTTCCTTTAATAGAGATACCGACATTATTTATTTCAATCTTAATATTACCCTCTTCCAACACCAATGGCATGATACATTCATCATCCATGTAAAGAGATGCCAACACAACAGAATCCACTTTGCCTTCCATCTGGAAATAACCATGTATAACCTCTGCCGAATCCACATTGACAAGCTCATCACCTGACAAGACTTTAACGAACAGCATTTTTCCGTCAAGTCTTGAGACAGATGTAACACCATCAATCTTAAACTTCTTTCCGCAAGATGTCAATGTTGTTATAAATAATAAGACAAAACAAAATCTAAACATAAAATCAAAAGGATTTATTTTGACTACAAAGTTAGCTTCTTTATAAGTAGTCATGAAAATTATTATCACAAATTATACTAAATACGTGACGATTATACATTTAAAAAAGATGAAAACCAACAGTAAAACTTCATTCTTTATTACAAAATGAATATTTTTATATCATAAAAACAAACTTATTTTATCCTTAAATGCTATCTTTGTATCCTATTTATGTTCATTGATAAAGAAATGCTGGTATTTTTCTTTTCAATTGGTCACTTTTGAAAATTTTAAACAATAACAATTCAAAAACTATAGTCAAATGAAGAAAATCAAAGTTTTGGCACTGGCACTTCTGTGCTCAGTATTCACGCCATCGAAGGCGGACGAAGGAATGTGGCTTCTGCAGCTGATGAAAGAGCAGAATCTGGCTGACAAGATGAAGGCACAAGGTTTGAAAATGAACATCTCCGACATCTACAACCCCAATCAGATTACGCTGAAAGACGCTGTAGGTATTTTCGGAAGAGGATGTACTGGAGAAATAATCTCTCCTAACGGACTTATCCTTACCAACCACCACTGCGGATATGGTGCTATCCAACAGCACAGTTCTGTAGAACACGACTATCTGACAGACGGATTCTGGGCTAAAAGCCTTGAAGAAGAGCTCCCTACTCCGGGATTGACATTCAAGTTTGTAGAACGCATCGTCGACGTTACTGACAAAGTGAACAGAGACATCGAAAAAGGAAAGATAGAAGAAGCAGAATCATTCGGAAGCGAATATCTGAAAAAGATTGCAGCCGAAGAACTCAAGAAAAGCAACCTCAAGAAAGCTCCTGGTATCACAACTATGGCATTACCTTTCTACGAAGGTAACAGATTCTATGTATTCTATATCAAGACTTATACAGACGTACGTATGGTGGCTGCTCCACCTTCATCAATCGGTAAATTCGGTGGTGAGACAGACAACTGGATGTGGCCTCGTCACACAGGCGACTTCTCTATGTTCCGTATCTATACAGACAAGAACGGAAATCCTGCCGACTACAGCAAGGACAATATTCCATTAAAGGCAAAGAAACACCTTACAATCTCTTTGAGAGGTCTTCAGGAAGGCGACTATGCCATGATTATGGGATTCCCCGGAAGCACAAGCCGCTATCTGACTGAAAGCGAAGTGAAACTGAGAATGACCGGTACAAACATTCCAAGAATTGAGGTCCGCGAAGCAAGACAGAACGTGTTAAGAGCAGAAATGGCTGCAAGCGACAAGGTTCGTATACAGTATGCAAGTAAGTTTGCCGGTTCAAGCAACTACTGGAAAAACTCTATCGGTATGAACAAAGCCATCATCGACAATAAAGTGCTTGAAACAAAAGCTGAACAGGAAGCACGTTTCGCAAAATTTGCAATGGCCAAAAAGAATGCTGACTATCAGGGCGTAGTTGAAAAAATAGACGAATACGTAAAGAATGTAGAACCTATCCGTACCCAGTCAACTTACTTCAGCGAAGTGTTCAGAACAGGTATCGAATTCGAATCTTCCTATAAACTTTTCGACAATCTGAAGAAAGCTCTTGAAAAGAACAAGAAGAAAGATATCGAAAAAGCCGTAGAAGCACTTAAAGAAGAATTTGCAGATGTACACAATAAGGACTACGACCACGAAGTGGACCGCAAGGTTGCAAAAGTCCTGATTCCTCTTTACGCGTCTAAAGTTCCTGCCGATGCTCTTCCAGAGTTCTACGAAACTATCAAGACTAAATTCAACGGCGACTACAACGCATATATTGACGCTTGCTACAACAACTCTATCTTCGCAAATGAAGAAAACTTCAACAAGTTCATCAGCAACCCTACTGTAGAAGCTATCGAAAGCGACCTTATGGTACAGTACTCTGAAGCAAAAGCTGAAATGAGCAAGAAACTTTCTGAAAAGCTTAAAGCTGCCAGCGAAGGTATCAACCTGCTGCACAAGACATACGTGAGAGGACTTTGCGAGATGTATGCACCGGAACCCAAAGCACCGGATGCAAACTTCACTATCCGTCTGACTTACGGAAATGTCAAGCCATACGACCCTAAAGACGGTGTACACTACAAATACTACACTACTCTGAAAGGTGTAATGGAAAAAGAAGACCCACAGAACCCAGAGTTCGTGGTTCCAGAAAAGCTTAAAGAACTTTACTCTACAAAGAACTTCGGACGCTACGCTATGGCAAACGGCGAAATGCCTACATGCTTCCTTACAACAAACGACATCACAGGCGGTAACTCTGGTTCACCTGTAATGAACGGCAACGGAGAGCTTATCGGTTGTGCATTCGACGGTAACTGGGAATCACTGAGTGGTGACATCAACTTCGACAACAACCTTCAGCGTTGTATCGCAGTGGATATCCGTTACGTTCTCTTCATTGTAGAAAAACTCGGAGGATGCAAGAACCTTATTGACGAAATGACAATCGTAGAATAATGAAAAAAACGATATTACTATCACTACTCACCACATTTACCCTCGCCGGACATGCCGACGAGGGAATGTGGATGCTGACCGACCTGAAAAAACAGAATGCGGCAGTAATGTACGATATGGGGCTTGACATCAGCATAGACGATGTTTATTCGCCCGACAACATATCGCTGAAAGATGCAGTGGTACACTTTGGCGGCGGATGTACGGGCGAAGTAATCTCTGCCGAAGGTCTTGTACTGACCAACCATCATTGCGGTTACGGATACATACAGCAGCACAGTTCTGTAGAGCATGACTACCTGACAGACGGCTTCTGGGCAATGACACGCGAACAGGAATTGCCTTGCGAAGGACTTACAATCACATTTATCGACAAGATTCTTGATGTCACAACTTACGTAAAGGAACAGCTCAAGAAAGACAAAGATCCTGAAGGACTGAACTATCTTTCACCGTCATATCTTTCGAAAGTTGCTGCCAGATTTGCCAAGAAAGAGAAAATCAAGACAGACGAATTCACAGTTCTGGAACTCAAGCCTTTCTATGGAGCCAACAAATACTATCTTTTCGTAAAGACAGTATATAAGGATATCCGTATGGTGGGCGCGCCTCCTTCATCAATAGGAAAGTTCGGAGCCGATACAGATAACTGGATGTGGCCTCGCCACTGCGGCGACTTCTCAATGTTCCGCATCTATGCCGACAAGAACGGAAAGCCTGCCAACTACAGTGCAACCAATGTTCCTCTGAAAGTGAAGAAACATATCGCAATCAACCTGAAAGGTGTAAAAGAAGGCGACTTTACTTTCGTTATGGGATTCCCGGGAAGAAACTGGAGATACATGATAAGCGACGAAGTGGAAGAACGCATGCAGACCACAAACTTCATGCGCGACACTATCCGCGGCGTACGCCTTAGAGTGCTTGGTGAAGAAATGGCGAAAGATGCAAAGACACGCATACAGTATGCTGCCAAATACGCATCGTCTGCCAACTACTGGAAGAACGCCATAGGAATGAACGAAGGATTAATCAAGCTGAAAGTTCTCGACAAGAAGAAAGAACAGCAGGAACACCTTCTGGAATATGGCCGTGAAACTGGCAACAACAGCTATAAGGAAGCCTTCGATGCCATCCGCTCAATAGTGGCAAAACGCAGAAATGCCGTTTATCATCAGCAGGCTATCTATGAGGCTCTTATGCTCGGAACAGAGTTCTATAAGGTTCCTGATACAGACGCTCTCCGTAATGCTCTTGAAAAGAACGACAAAAAAGCCATTAAGGAAGAAACAGAAAAGCTGAAAGAAGCCTATAAGAAGTTCTACAACAAGGACTACAATCCGGAAGTTGACCGCAAAGTCTCAAAACAGCTTATCGCTCTTTATGCAAAACTAATTCCGGCAGAACAGCGAATAAGCATCTTCAAGCAGATAAACGAAAACTTCGGCGGAAACACAGATGCTTTTGTCGACGCATGTTTCGACAAGTCTATCTTCAGAAGTCAGGCTGCACTCGATGCTTTCCTTCAGAATCCAGACATCAAGACTCTTCGTGAAGACCTGATGGTGAAATATTCGAAGTCTGTCAAAGACGGATACGATGCTACATCAAACGCCATGAAGGCCGAAACAGACGCATACAATCTTGCCCACAAGACATGGGTGGCAGGAATGCTTGACCTGAAAACCAAGAATGGAACACCAGTCTATCCTGATGCCAACTCTACTCTGAGACTTACTTACGGAAAGATTGGTTCATACGAACCGGCAGACGGTATGGAGTATCTGTACTACACAACACTGAAAGGTGTTATGGAGAAAGAAGATCCAAACAATCCGGAATTCGTTGTTCCTGCAAAACTTAAGGAACTGTACGAAAAGAAAGATTTCGGTCCATACGCAATGCCTGATGGACGTATGCCTATATGCTTTGCCACAGGAACAGACAACACAGGAGGTAACTCCGGTTCTCCTGTATTCAACAGCAAAGGCGAACTGATAGGAACAGGTTTCGACCGTAACTACGAAGGACTTACAGGCGACATTGCCTACAACCCACAATTGCAGCGTGCTGCATGTGTTGACATCAGATACACACTGTTCATTATCGACAAGTTTGCAGGTGCAGGTCATCTGATTGATGAGATGACAATCATCAAATAAACCAGTTCTCTAATAACTGCGAATAAATAAAAATCGCGCTTTGATTCTCCTGCCTGACAGGAAATATCAAAGCGCGATTTTTTATATCATATTTAATCAACGTTTAAACAGCATTTAAATACCGTTTAAACGCTAATCAGACACTGATTTATCACAACATTACTGGAAGAACAAATCATCTAAACGACTAGTATTTTCTTCTTCCAATTCAGACACCTTATCTTTACAAGGATCAAATCCTTCTGGAATATCGAATGTATCCTTCTGAGAATATCCCAAAGCCTTATCCGCATAAACCTTATTCATATATATACCCCATATAGGAAGAGCCATTGAGGCACCCTGTCCGTCAGCCATACGGTCAAAGTGAATGTCACGTTCCTCTCCTCCTACCCAACATCCTGAAACAAGGTTTGGAGTGAATCCCATAAACCATCCGTCGGAGTTATTATTTGTAGTACCGGTCTTACCACCCATATCAGCCGTAATGTTATACAATCGTCTGATACGTCCACCGGTACCCTCGTTTATTACGGCACGAAGCATTACAAGCATCTTATACGCACTGCTTTCGCTTATCACCTCGTTCACCTGAGGAGAGAATGTAGCCAGCACATTACCGTCGTTATCCTCTATACGTGTAACGAACAACGGTGCCGTACGTATTCCCTTATTCACAAAAGCCGTGTATGCGCTTACCATTTCGCCAACCGAAATTTCGCAAGGTCCAAGACACAATGAGATTGTAGGCTGTATCTCCTTGTTCAAGACACCGAACGAATGAATCAGTCTGACCAACTCATACGGATTGAGCTTACTCATCAGATAAGCCGATATCCAGTTGTTCGAATTTGCAAGACCCCATTTCAGAGTAACTATCTCGCCATAATGTTTCTTCGAACTGTTTCTTGGTGTCCAAGCTATACCATTCTCGTCGAAGTATGTAGCCTGCACGTTTCTTGTCTCGTCGCATGGAGAGAAACCGTTTTCCATTGCAAGCGAGTACAGGTACGGTTTGATAGTAGAACCAACCTGACGGCGTCCCACCATAGCCATATCATACTTGAAGTTGTCATAGTTAGGTCCGCCCACGTATGCCTTCACATATCCTGTAATTGGGTCCATCGACATAAATCCGGCACGAAGGAAATGCTTGTAGTATTTGATAGAGTCAAGAGGAGTCATGATAGTGTCCTTCTCACCCTGATATGTAAACACTGTCATCTCACGCGGAGTATTGAAAGCCTTCATGATTTCGTTATCCGAATATCCTGCAGCCTTCATCACACGGCGACGCTCGCTCTGTCTGATGGAACGGTTCAGGATAGTCTCAACCTCCTCATTAGTAAGCTGATTGGTATATGGTGCAGTCTTTCTGCCTTTCTTTTCCTTGAAGAAACGAGGCTGCAGATATTCAGCCACATGCTCCTGAACTGCCTCTTCTGCATATTGCTGCATACGCGAATTTATAGTGGTATAAATCTTTAGTCCGTCTGTATAAAGATTATAGTTTGACCCATCCTTTTTCTTGTTCTTTGCACACCATCCGTACAGAGGATTTGTTTCCCATGCCAGAGAATCTTCGTAGAACTTCTGCATCTGCCATCCGCGATAATTCTTCTTCACCGGTTTCTTGGCATTCAGCACACCACGGAGATACTCTCTGAAATATGTAGCCAGCCCGTCGTTATGGTCAACCGGTCTGTATTTCAAGACCAATGGCAATGCCTGAAGCGAGTCACGTTCAGCCTCTGTCAGATAACCAGCCTTACGCATCTGGTCGAGCACCACATTTCGACGGCCACGAGTACGTTCGTTGAAACGGCGCGGATTATACAGCGAAGGGTTCTTACACATACCGATAAGTGTAGCAGCCTCCTCAATACTCAGGTCCTTAGGCTCTTTTGAAAAATAAGTACCTGCAGCAGTCTTTATACCAACGGCATTGTTCAGAAAATCGAACTTATTAAGATACATCGTAAGGATTTCTTCTTTAGTGTAATAACGTTCCAGCTTAACGGCAATAACCCATTCGATAGGTTTCTGCAGCAGACGTTCCATCACATTGTCTGCTGTAGGCGAATAGAACTGCTTTGCCAACTGCTGCGTGATGGTACTGCCACCACCAGCATTCTTCTGCATCAGCACACCGCGCTTGATTACGGCACGCATGAAAGCCCGGGCATCGATACCTGAATGTTCACTGAAACGCACATCCTCTGTAGCCACAAGCGCATGTACCAAATTGGGTGACAAATCGTTGTAGCCTACATACAGACGGTTTTCCTTACTCAGCGACCAAGTTCCCAAGACTTTTCCGTCGTCCGAAATAACCTGTGTGGCAAACTTTAGATTAGGATTTTCCAGTTCCTCGATAGGCGGAACATAGCCTATCTTGCCATCCGAGATGGCAGAAAATATTATATACGTTGCCAGCATACCTATCAGCAGCAACGCCCAAAGTACGATGATAAAAATCTTTCTCATTGAAGTAGCTTATTTGTTACATATCAGTTCCCTAATTCTCCAAAAAGGGAACAAATCGGCACAAAAATACAAAAAAACAATGGGATTAATGTATTCTGGAAGATATTTTATAATTTACTATTACTCATTAAATCATTATTAATTACACACGAACACGATTTATTTAATCAGTTCTCTTTATAAGATTTTTCTTTTTCATTTCCGCTATAAGTCTTTCACATTGTCTCAACGTATTATGTTCACTCTATGTTCACTAGCCATTCGTTAGGTGTTCACTGAACGGTATTGCAAACGCTTTGCAAAAGGTTTTAAACAGGTTTGCAAAAGGGTTCTATTTATACAAATTTCAGCTTTACCAAATTCACCCCCGACTTGAGGGTGAATTAAAGATTTCAATATTGATGTCATAGAAATCTGCAATTATTACATTTCAGAAATTTACACACGATTTCTTACTAATACCATAAAAAAGGTCTGCCATTGAAGACAGACCTGATAAGTACCTTTTATAGTGCAGTATGAAAACCGTAGTAATCAAGTGCACTCATATATTTTACATCCTCATCTTAACCATCTGAGGAATGTAGCGGTTCTTCTTGTCCAAATCACCTAATCCGAGACGAGGATAAACCATACCTCCAATTCCAGGAATCACTTCTCCTCCTTCCCTTTCTTCATCAATAGCAAACTGAAGGAAATGGAATTTACTGCTTATCTCCTTTGGGAATTCTTTCAATAAATTAGGCTGAGCATCCTTATACATCACCGGTGCCATAATGACAATCATCTCAGGGTGTACACGATCGATCAGTCTGGTCAATTGAGTTTTTACAACACATGAAGAACTGATGATTGATTTCACAACAACCAACAAGCGGCATTTTACAATAGGCTCTTCGTATGCTTTTATAATAGGAGAAATCTCTATCTTCTCACCATTCTCCAACTCATACACAGTATTTCGAGTATTCCAATAAACCGATACCGGCAGTTTTCCCTTACCAAAACCGTTTTCCACACCTTTTGCCAACCAGTCAGCATCTTCCGACGCACACACCAACATTGTTTCCTCAGCAGATACATCACCCACATCATGAGCCAACACACGCCCTAACTCTATACCAAGCATCTCAAATGCGTTACGATACTCCTCCACACCGGTAGTCTTATCAGCCAATGCGTCCAAAGATTTACGAATTAACTCATCATCTCCGTATTGCAAATTTTCATATTTTCTCATAACACAATCGATTTTTATGACAACATTGATATCAATTTCCACTTGTCCCTTGGATGCTGACGTATTATTTTGTGAAAATAGAATTTCTTATCCGAATACACAAGTAAAACTTGTACTTTTCATAAATATTGCCATATAAAAACTATGTAACCTCGTAACCATTAACACGATAACCTACCGAAATAACGACATCAAGGTTATACATCACCACTTCTCCGGACCATTTATCCGAAGGTACTAAAAATTTTTTAGTTGCTTTGGACAAAATGGATTTCTCCACTTGCATCTATTTGTTGCAGGTGATAAATAATATTGGGAACAGTAACCCCAAACAACTCTGCCATCCCTTACCATCTCCATCTACTTCTCGCAACTGTTCAAACGGTGATTCGAGTTCGGGGATATTATTATCTGAGAATTTATCTGTCATAATCTTTAATTTTCAATTTATCACAAAGGTACAGATAATATTATTGAAATACTTACTATAAAGACCTTAATATACAAGCAAAATAAAAATATTTTACCACATTACATCGTAACTAATATTCTAGTTTATAACTTAAACATGAGTCCACCACAAAAAGTGGACAAATTTTAAAAGTCCAACATAGCTTTAAACTGTTATTTTACAGTTTAATCGATAGTAAATAAATTTGATGTGTTTTTAAATCATACTTGAAGGTGAATTGAACATATATCCTCCTTCATTAATTGCTTTCTTAAGCTTGTAACACGATCAATTATTTCACATTGCCGTTTTAAACAAAAAGTCAATCCGCGGGCTGCGTGTAGTGACAAACATCGAAGTGGTGCACATCGATGCCTATCATCAGGCTTACGAGCAGGTAGCAGAGCGACTGCACGGCATGCGCCCGCGGAGTGGAACCGGGCATCACCCAAAAGGAGATAGAACGCGCCGTCCGATGGGGTTACGAGCATGGCAATGAGGGCGGAAATAATCAGACGAATTGGGTTCACAAGGTTCACAATTCCTATATGAACCCAAATTCTGCCGCAACATCAGCCATCGACCCTGATAATGAAGAAATTACAGAGGACGAAAAGGAAGAGGAAGAGATAATTGAGGACCAATGCACCCAATTTAGTGACGACATTTTCGATACCCTTCCGGAGGAGATAAAAAAACTCCTTGTGGTGGCAAAGGACAGGAAGGAAAAAGACATCATCCTCTTGGGAATACTCACCGTTTCCAGCACATTGTTTCCTGCCCTTTTGACCATTTACGGCAATAAGAAGTACTCAGCCCATATCTACACTTATATAGTTGCCGCAGCCGGAGCCGGTAAAGGAGGGGCGATGAACGGTGTAATACTTGCAAAGAAAACAGACCGTGAGCTCGAACGCATATATACCACAGAAAAGAAAGAATACGAGAAGAAGTGTATAGAATGGGAAATGGAGCTGAAATCTGCCATGAAGGAACACAGGATGCCAGACATGGACATGAAGCCCGAAGAGCCAGTACACCAGATTATCATTTCCACTCCTAACTCCTCGAAGAGCCAGATGATAATCAATATCAGGAACTCAGGCGAGATAGGGATAGTCATAGTTTCTTCCGAAGGCGATGTTCTGACCGAGACACTGCATTGCGATTTCGGTAATCTTGCTGCCGAACTGCGCATGTTCTTCCATCACGAAGAGGTACGCCAGCACTTCAAGATTGACAAGGAACAGATTGTGATACCCCATCCTCATGTGGCAATGCTGCTCACAGGTACACCCGACCAGGTGGTATCACTCATCCGGAATACAGAGAACGGACTCTTCAGCCGTTTCCTCTTCTATGCCATGAGCGAGGAACCGGTATGGAAATCACAGTCGCCTTATAAAGGAAATGGCGGGATAGACATAGAGGAACTGTACGGAGAGTTAGGCGAGAAACTGAAAGCCAACTTCTTCAAGACCAGCGGAAAGGAGATAAAGATAAACTTCACTCCTGAGCAATGGGATATACTGGACCAGGTGTACGAGACTGAACTTGGCATAGTTTCGGCAGAAGGAGAAAAGAATGCTACAGCCGTAGTGAAGCGATACGGACTTATCACCATGCGCATAGCCATGATTCTGAGCGGATACAGGATAATGGAGGCTGGATGGCAGATTACGGAATACACATGCTTGGACGAAGATTTCCAGACTGCACTCCACATCGTACTCACATGCATGAAGCATGCCAACCATGTTTCCACCATGATGAAAAATACGGCAACAAGAGGCAAGGTGAAGAATTTCTACAAGCTTCTTCCTGTCCTCGACAAAATGCCGGATAGATTTAGGTTCAGTGATTACAGAAATGCGGTGGAAACAGCAGGTTTTGGACCTTCTGCAGCAAAACGTTCATTGAAAAAATATATCATAACCGGCTTATTGACAAAGGATAACGGTGTTTACAAGAAAACAAATAAGCTGAAAAAAAGGTTCAATTAGAAAAAGTGAACCCAGTGAACCCAAATCGTAATTTCCAGGCACCGTAGAATCCCGAAACAAAACGCGGGCACATTCCACCTTAAACGTGGGCAAGTTTTACCTAAAACGTGCCCACGTTTTTCCAAAACATTGAGCAAGGAAAAACCCGTACAAGGGCGGACATACTGCCAACATACCTTCCGTATCATTTGATTACCTCCCTGATTTTTAGTATCTTTACATAAAATCGTGCGACAAGAAGTCGTACAAGTAATTGTTCAGCATGATGTCTGAACCTGTTGTTCCGTCAACAGTAGCCTAAAGAGGCGTGCTTTACGAGTAATTGTTTGGTGCGAAGCCCTCTTGACAATATGGT
>NZ_JADYTF010000043.1 GCF_021530995.1 Bacteroides caecigallinarum | reverse complement strand
CCCCCAAAATTAGTAATTAAAAAATCAAATCAAAACGTAAAACTCGTTTTTTTTTCAAAAATAATCACTTTTCGTGACAAATTATTTTTTAAGTTACAATTAATACATTATAATATTAGGCAGTAAACCAGATTAGCTAACTTATTTCAATAAATAAATGTCCGTTTTTAACATATTTCTTACCAATTTTCACGTCTGTCCTACATTTCAAAAAAACGTGGGCAAATTTGAATCAAAACGTGGGCAAGTTTAAACTCAAATTTGCCCACGTTTTTTTTTAAAGCTTCAAAGATTATGAAGTCCTTTATATAATCTCGGTTTTATCCCATCATTTTTGAAGATTGCAAACTTGAGAAATACATAATTTTTCACTATTTTTGTTCTCGTTATGGGAAAGCAACAGACTAATATTAAGGAAAAAGGACGTGTCAGCCTGAAAGAGCCGAGACGTTATAAAGTAGTTATCTATAACGATGACTTCACAACCATGGACTTCGTGGTAAAAGTTCTGACTACAGTATTTTTCAAATCGGAAACCGAAGCCGAAACACTGATGATGAGTGTACACAAAAGCGGTTCAGCAGTTGTAGGCATTTACAGCTATGACATAGCACTGTCTAAGGTGAGAAAAGCTACAGACATGGCACGAGAGGAAGGATTTCCACTAAAACTTACAGTACTGCCTGAGGACAAGCAGGCTTAATATTCACAACAGAAATTATGGACTTGAAATATACTAAACACGTAAATAAAGCACTTGAAGTTGCACATACGGAAGCCAAGTTCAGGAGGCATGAATTTGTGACTCCCGAACATCTTCTTTATGCACTTATTCAGCAGGATGAATTCATTTACGCACTTGAAGACATGGCTTGTAACATAAACAAGCTGGAGAAAAACATAAAGGAAGTTCTAAACACAAAATTTGAGGTTCTGCCTGAAGGTACACAATACGAACCAGAAAATTCTACACAGATGGCAGAGATTTTCATAAAGGCTCACATGATAGTCTCTTTCTCCGGTGCCAATGAAATAGACGTTCCACACCTGGTACAAGGTATGCTGGAACTAACAGATTCGTGGGCAGCATATATCCTTAAAAATACTCTTAAGGATGATGTGGCTGAGTTCACAAGTATGCTTATTGACGAATACAGCTACGACTACGATGACGACGATCATGAACACGGATACGAGAAGAACGAGACCTGGAAGAACTTCGTAACCTGCATAAACGATAATCTGGAAAGCCACAACCCTCTTATAGGAAGAGAAGAAGAACTTGAAAAGACTATCCGCGTTCTGTGCCGAAAGGAGAAGAACAATCCTTTGCATATAGGCGAATCGGGTGTGGGAAAGACTTCTCTCATTTATGGTCTTGCAGAAAGAATAGAGAAAGGTAACGTCCCTGAAAAACTTCAAGGTTATCGCATATATGAGCTCGACCTTGGCGGTATCATAGCAGGAACACAGTACCGTGGTGAATTCGAGAAAAGGCTGAAAGGTATTATGCTGGGAGCCGAAAAAGAGGGCAAAGCCATCATCTACATCGATGAAATCCACAATCTTATCGGTGCTGGGAGGACCAGCGACGGCTCGCTTGACGCTTCGAACATGCTTAAACCATACCTTGAAGGAGGAAACATAAAATTCATTGGCTCAACCACTTACGAGGAGTACAACAAATACTTTGCAGGAAGCAAGGGAATGGTAAGACGTTTCCAGCAGATAGATATTCTCGAACCAAGCATCGACGATACAGTCAAGATTATAAAGGGACTTATAAAGGGATACGAAACTTTCCACAATGTGAAGTACCGAAAGGGAGTGATTGAATATGCGGTCAGCATGAGTGATAAATATATCAAAGACAAGTTCCTGCCGGACAAGGCTATCGACCTGATAGACGAGGCAGGTGCGTACAGGGAGATTCACAACGACGGGAAAGATAAAAATATCGTTACAAAAGAGCTTATTTCGGACATCCTTGCAAGAATGTGCAAGATAGAATCCATCACTGCAAAGGAAGACAATACCGAGCTTGAACACCTGCCGGAAAAGATGAAGGCACTTATCTACGGACAGGATCAGGCAATCACTCAGGTGACGGAAGCTGTGATGATGTCGAAAGCCGGACTGAACGACGACAACAAGCCTATAGCAAGCCTGCTGTTTGTGGGTCCTACCGGTGTGGGTAAGACTGAGATTGCAAAGGTTCTTGCAGCTGAACTTGGTATAGGTCTGGTACGTTTCGACATGAGTGAATATTCGGAGAAACATACTGTGGCGAAACTTATAGGCTCGCCTGCGGGATATGTGGGTTATGAGGAAGGCGGACTTCTGACAGATGCCATACGCAAGACTCCGAACTGCGTTCTGCTGCTTGACGAGATAGAGAAAGCTCATCCGGACATATTCAACATACTGCTTCAGGTGATGGACTATGCCGTGCTTACTGACAACAAGGGACGCAAATCAGACTGCCGTCATCTGATTCTGATTATGACATCGAATGCGGGAGCGCAATATGCACATCAGGCTTCGATTGGGTTCAAGGGACAGGCCACAGCAGGAGATTCCATGCTGAAACAGGTTAAGAAGACATTCAAGCCGGAGTTCCTGAACAGACTCTCTGCCACTGTGGTGTTCAACGATATGGACAGTAACATGGCTCAGCTCATCCTCGAAAAGAAACTGAGGGAATTCAGCGTAAAACTTGAGGCTAATAAGGTGACTATAGAAATAGGAGCTGATGCCAAGGAATGGTTGCTGAAGAAAAGTATTACCAAGGAATACGGCGCACGCGAAATGGACAGAGTTATAGGTCATCACCTGAAACCGCTGTTCGTCAAAGAAATGCTTTTCGGCAAGCTGAAGAACGGTGGGCATGCTCTTGTCGGCATAGAGAATAATATTCCTGCCATAACCCTGAAAAAGTGATAAGGCATGGTATTCAAGTTGAGTAAAAGACTGGCCTTTCCGGACCCTCATTTGGGAGAGCCGGACGGGCTGCTTGCCATAGGCGGTGATTTGTCAATCGACAGACTGCTGCTGGCATACTCTTACGGAATATTCCCGTGGTATGCCTTCAAGAGACAGGTTATAGAATGGTGGTGTCCGATGCAGAGATTCGTTATCTTCCCTTCAGAGATACACGTGTCGCACTCCATGCGTACACTGATAAACAAAGACAAATACAGAATAAGCATTAACGAAGCTTTTGAAGATGTGATACGCCACTGCGGAAAGTTGCGCGAAGATGAGGAAGGTGCATGGCTTGGTCCGGAAATGACGGAAGCGTATATCAGACTGCACGAACAGCAGTTCGCCGCCAGTGTTGAGGTATGGGAGAATGACAGGCTTGTAGGCGGACTTTATGGTGTGGCATTAGGTAAATGCTTTTTCGGTGAGAGTATGTTCTCGCTCGTTCCAAGTGCCTCAAAACTTGCCCTTATTCATCTGGCATGGTTCCTTGAAGAAAGAGGTGGACTGATGATAGACTGCCAGTTCGAGACTCCACACCTGAAGTCTATGGGTGGAAGGTACATATCGTATGAGGAGTATATGAATATTATTTCGCAGGAATAGATATAATTTTGCTAAGAGCTACAAACATCATGGAGTTTAATAGCATTTAAACAGTATTTAAACACCGTTTAAACGCCATTTAAAGTTAATGCAAAACCATAAAAAGAAAATCCGTCAGTATTTTCACAAACACTGACGGACTTTTAATTAATGAGGAATTAAAAACATAACTCCAACATAAAACCAAACAAGAATATTAAGCTTTTGTATAACTTTCAATATATATAACAGAGGAAGTATAGCTTTTGTTCAATCATAAAACAAAAAAAATTATGAAAACAGGAAAAAAAGTTCTCATAACGATACCGGTTGCCATAATTATAGCGTATATGTGCCTGCCTTTCTATGTCAAAAAGGCGCTGATACACTGGTTTCCCACTATTGACGACCTCGGTATTTTCGAACATGCCACTGTTCATGCGCCCGATTCCTGCTGGGAATGGGCTGTCTCGGAGGATTACAATTCTTTCCATTTCTCAAAGGATGATTCGGCATACATAGACGATATGAAAACGGTGTCATTTTTAGTAATAAAAAATGACAGTATTCTGTACGAGACTTATCGTGGTGGGTGGAACGATACCCTGACTTCAAACCTGTTTTCTGCCACTAAGAGTATTGTGGGGCTTCTTGTGGGTATAGCAATAGACGATGGCAAAATAGAAAGTGTGGACGATAAGGTAGTGAAATATATCCCTGAATATAACCGTGGAAGGCAAAAGGATATCACTATCAGAAACCTTCTTACAATGAGTGCCGGAATGGACTGGGACGAGGCTTACGCTTCTCTTTTCTCTGTAACCACGCACGGATATTACGGCAACGACCTCTACGAACTAATCATGAGCCTTGATATAGTAGATACTCCGGGAGTACAGTATTCATACAGAAGCGGTGAGACACAACTGCTGTCATTTGTACTTGAAGCGGCAACAGGCGAAACCATCAGCCAATATGCAGAGAAGAAGCTCTGGCAGCCGATGATGGCAGGACAGGATGCTTTCTGGCTTCTCGACAAAAAGGACGGCGACGAGAAATCGTTCTGCTGTTTCCACACCACGGCAAGGGATGCCGCAAGATTCGGACGTCTGATGCTGAACAAAGGCAACTGGAACGGAAGGCAACTGGTCAGCAAGGAATACATAGAAGAGGTCATGACACCGGCATCATATCTGAAAGACCAGTGGGGCAAGGACCCGCTTTCGTATTACGGCTTCCAGACATGGATTATGGACTATAAAGGAGAGAAATGTCCGTACTTCAGAGGTATGCTGGGACAATATATCATAGCCATACCTTCGAAGAACGCCATAGTGGTGCGCCTTGGGCATAAACGCTCGAAAGAATATGTCAGGGAACTCACTACGGACATAATAAGATATATGGAAATAGCTGAAAAAATTTTACAATAATAACCACTCTATATGGAACAGGACCCAAGATTATTAGTATATAAGGCTTCGGCAGGCTCGGGAAAGACTTTTACCCTGGCTGTGCAATATATCAGACAACTGATAGAAGACCCCTACTCGTACAGACGTATTCTGGCAGTTACCTTCACCAACAAGGCTACTACGGAAATGAAAGAAAGAATCCTGAGTCAGCTGTACGGTATCGCCACTTCGCTGAAATCGTCGGACGGTTATCTGAAAGAGATAATGAAGACTTCCGATAAAAGTGTTGACGAAATAAGAAAAGCAGCTGACACTGCACTAAAGAATATAATCCACGACTACAGCCGTTTCAGAATAGAGACTATCGACTCGTTCTTCCAGTCGGTTATGAGAAATCTTGCACGCGAGCTTGAACTTGGCGCAAATATGACAATCGAGCTGAACAATACCGATGTATTAAGTGATGCAGTGGACAGTATGATTGAGAAACTGGACCGCATGTCTCCCACACTCTACTGGCTGCTTGAATATATAGAAGAAAGAATAGCAGACGACAAAAGATGGAATGTATCTTCCGAAATTAAAAGTTTCGGACGCAATATTTTCGACGAGGCTTACATAGAAAAAGGCGTAGCTTTACGCGAAAAACTTAAGGACTCCAAGTTTATCCCGCAATACAGAAAAAAACTCCAGGAGAAACGTGAATCCATACTTGACACTATGAAAGGATTCAACGAACATTTCCAGGAGATTCTGAAAGCAAACGGACTAAACCCTACTGATTTAAAGAACGGTGCCAGAGGCATAGCAAGCTATTTCAATAAAATTGCTTCGGGAAAACTGAGCGATGACGTAAGAAATACCACTGTTGAGAAATGCCTGGAAGGTGCGGAAAACTGGACAACAAAGACCTCTCCATATAAAAGTACTATTATATCACTTGCAGACCAGGTACTGATACAAGTACTTAATGATGCGGAGAGCACAAGAATGTCAAGCAACAAGGTGCTGAACTCGTGCGACATGTCGCTCCGATATCTCAACAATCTGCAATTGCTCATGCGTATAGACAGCGAGGTAAGGGAACAGAACCTTAGTCATAACCGTTTTCTGCTTTCGGATACCAACGCGCTGCTCCACAGTATCATCAGAGAAGGTGACGCCTCTTTCGTATATGAGAAAATAGGTACTACAATAGACACCGTGATGATAGACGAGTTTCAGGACACATCGCGTATGCAATGGGAGAACTTCCATCTTCTGCTTGAAGAGAGCCTTGCACAGAAAGAAGGAAGTATGATTGTGGGCGACATAAAGCAGAGTATCTACCGTTGGAGAAACGGCGACTGGAAGATTCTTGCCGGACTGGACAAGGACAGAAGTTTCCGCCTGAACTCGAAAACGCTGGATACAAACTGGCGAAGTGAGGCTAACATCATAGCATTCAACAATGATATATTTACATCTGCCTGTAAGGTTCTGAACGAAAGATACAAGGCTGATGAGGGCGAAGACTGTACACAACTGCTTGACGCGTACAGCGATGTCCGCCAGAAAACATCCAAGAATACCAAGGAAGGATACATCAAGCTCTCTTTCCTGAAAAACAGCGAGGAACATCCATACACCGATACCACTATGGAACTGCTGGCTGGAGAAGTAGACTCACTGGTCAAGAAAGGTGTCAGAGTGAACGACATTGCCATCCTGGTAAGAAAGAACAAAAGCATACCTGCCATAGCCGATTACTTCGACAAGAATACTCCATACCGCGTTGTTTCGGACGAGGCTTTCCGGCTTGACGCTTCGCTTGCAGTATGTATGCTCATCGACGGACTAAGGTATATATCCGAACCTACGGACAGAATAGCCTGTGCAAGGCTGGCTGTAGCTTATCAGAAGGAAATCCTCAAAAAAGACGTTGACTATAATACTGTGCTCCTAAATAGCGTTGAGGATTATCTTCCTGCTGAGTTCCGCCTTATGCTGCCGGAGATGAGTCTTATGCCGTTGTATGAGCTTCTTGAGAAACTGTTCGTGATTTTCCGCATGGATATGATAGAAGAGCAGGATGCCTATCTATGTGCCTTCTATGATGCAGTGACTGAATATATGCAGAACAACTCTTCGGAACTGACCTCATTCCTGACATACTGGAACGATACTCTTTATGCAAAGACTATCCCGTCCGGTGAAATATCCGGTATCAGAATCCTTTCAATCCACAAATCGAAAGGTTTGGAATATCACACAGTGTTACTACCATTCTGCGACTGGAAGATGGAGAATGAAACTTTCAACCACATGTTGTGGTGCAGGATAAACGAAGCGGATGCCGACAAGGAACCTTTCTGCGAGCTTGACCTCACTCCTGTGAACTATTCATCAGCCATGGCAGAATCTTATTTCAGCGACAGCTATAGGGAAGAACGTCTGCAACTGTGGGTGGATAATCTGAACCTGCTGTATGTGGCATTCACCCGAGCATGCAAGAACCTGATAGTGTGGTGCAAGGACGAGCAGAAAGATACCGTATCAAAACTGCTAAGAGAATCAATAGACTGCATGAAAGAAATAAAAATGACATGCAACATGCCTGAACTTAATGAAGAATACGAAGAGGATAAGGAAGAAAACGACGAACCTATCGTATATGAATACGGAGAAATCTGCATAAGCAGTGAGAAGAAGAAATCTGATTCAACTAACAGACTTGTAGCCATTCCTGAGGCTGTAAACATAAAGATTGAATCACTTGAAACGGAGATTGACTTCAAGCAGTCCAACCGTTCTGCCGATTTCATCAGAGGCGATGAGGATGAGGAAGAAAATCTTCGTTCGCAATATATCAGACAGGGACAGCTGCTACATACTCTTTTTGCATCTATCGATACGAAGGAAGATTTGATTGCCGCCATAGAAAGACTTCTGTTTGAAGGTGTAATAGAATCGGCAGAGAAAGCCCAAGAGATATATGAGATAGCAGAAAAAGCATTAAACCTTGATGAAGTGAAGGACTGGTATAGTGGAGAATGGACATTGTATAACGAATGTTCAATAATCTATAATGACGAGCAAGGGAAGATGCAGACCAGACGACCGGACCGAGTGATGATGAAAGATGATGAGGTAGTGGTGGTAGATTTCAAGTTCGGAAAGAAAAAGCCGGAATACTCCACACAAGTCAGGGAGTATATGTCCCTGCTATCGGAAATGGGATATACCGGCATTAAAGGCTATATATGGTATGTTTACTCCGGCGAACTGGAGAATGTGTAACGATTTATTTAAAAAGAAATGGAAACTTTTCTAAAGCTTGTAGCTCACGATTTATATACGAAGACAAACGGCGACTTTGCCCGTACGGCCATTGTCTTCCCTAACAAGAGAGCCGGCCTATTCTTCAACGAATATCTGGCATCGGAAACAGACAGACCGATATGGTCGCCGGCATACATAAGTATAGGCGAACTGTTCCGCAAGGTATCAGACCTTCAGATTGGTGATCCCGTAAAACTTGTATGCGAACTCTATAAAGTGTTTGTCAATATAACAGGCAGCAAGGAATCGCTTGATGATTTCTACTTTTGGGGTGAACTTCTTATAAGTGACTTTGACGATGCGGACAAGAATATGGTGGACACTGAAGCCATGTTCCGCAATATCAAGGACCTGAACGAACTTAGCGACAACGGGTACGAATTTCTGGAAGAAGGACAGAAGGAAGCATTAAGCCAGTTCTTCAAGAATTTCTCCATCGACAAGGTTACCGAACTGAAACAGCGATTCATCAACATCTGGGACGTATTGGGAGAAATATATACTGAATTCAGAGCCGTACTCAGCGAACAGGGTATAGCTTACGAAGGTATGATGTACAGGGAAGTAACGGAGTCTATGGATATTGACAAACTCCCTTACGACAGATATGTCTTCGTAGGATTCAACGTGCTGAATAAGGTGGAACATACTCTGTTCAGCAAACTGAATAAGGCTGGAAAGGCTATGTTCTATTGGGATTACGACAATTTCTATCTCAACAAGCATCCTCACGAGGCAGGCGAATTCATAAAGCGCAACCTAAGGGATTTCCCATCGGAACTTCCACCATCTGTATTCAACAATCTGAACTCCCCAAAAGATATTACATATATTGAATCGCCTACAGAAAACGGTCAGGCAAGGTATCTTCCGCAATGGATAAGAACAAATCTTACGGAGGAAGAGAAAGAAACAGCTGTAGTATTATGTAACGAATCTTTACTACAGCCGGTACTGCATTCTCTGCCAGAAAATATACGTCATATCAATATTACGATGGGATTTCCATTGTCGCAGACTCCTGCGTGCAGCTTTATCAACTCACTTGTTGAGCTTCACACCTCAGGCTACAATCCGTCAAACGGCAGATTCCTTTTTGCCGAAGTTTTGAGTGTGCTTAAACATCCATACACTCAACTCCTGAGCGAGGAAGCAGAGAAGTTGGAGAAATCCCTTATCCACGACAACCGTTTCTACCCTCTCCCTTCGGAACTGAAAAAGGACGAAACTACGGAAATAATATTCACACCGTGCAACAGCAACCATGCTATCTGCCGGATGATTTCCACCGTACTGAAACAGGTAGCAGCCGTATATCAGAAGAAATCGGCCACTATGGATACAGCCCTTGACCAGCTGTATCGCGAAGCACTGTTCAAAGCATACACTATGGTTAACCGATTCAGTTCTCTGATTGATGAAGGCGACCTTGACGTGAACCAAAGTACATTCAAGCGCCTACTCTCACGCATCATACAGTCGGCCAACATTCCGTTCCACGGTGAGCCGGCAATAGGTATGCAGGTGATGGGAGTACTCGAAACACGAAATCTGGACTTCAGAAACATAGTAATGCTTTCCGTAAACGAAGGACAACTGCCTAAAAGTGGAAGCGATGCCTCGTTTATCCCATACAATATTAGAAAGGCATTCGGCATGACTACTATAGACCATAAGATAGCCGTTTTTGCTTATTACTTCTACAGACTGCTGCAAAGAGCTGAAAAGGTAACCCTTCTTTTCAACACTTCAAGCGACGGAATAAATCGAGGAGAGATGTCACGCTTCATGCTCCAGTTCCTCATCGAATGGGGATTCGACATCAAGCGTGAAAGGCTAGAAGCCGCCCAATCGCCACAGGGCACTGAAAAGATTGAAATCAAGAAGACTCCGGAGATAATGAAACGAATGCAGAGCAATTTTGATATTAGAGTAAATAAAAAGGCCCTTCTGTCACCTTCTGCACTCAATACATATATAGACTGCAATCTGAAATTCTATTACAAATACGTAGCATTGCTGACCGCACCTGACGAAGTAAGTGCAGAGATAGATTCAGCCAAATTCGGAAGTATATTCCATTACGCCGCCGAACATATCTACAAAGACCTTACTGCACACAGTAAAGTAATAGATTGTAACTCTATTGAAAAGCTTTTGCAAAACGATGTAAAACTTCAGGAATATGTTGACAATGGTTTCAAGGAACTGTTCTTCAATATACCCCTGACCGAACGTCCGGAATACAACGGATTGCAGCTCATAAACTCTGCAGTCATTCTGAGATACATAAAACAGCTGTTAAAAAATGACCTGAGATATGCTCCGTTCACATTCACTGCTTCAGAACAGTTTGTGGAAGAAGATATTGATATAAATACTCCGAAAGGTGTAATCAAATCAAGAATTGGCGGTATAATAGACCGAATGGACACGAAAGACAACACACTGCGTATAGTGGATTATAAGACAGGCGGTGATGCACAGTGCCCCCCAGACGTACAGTCACTGTTCATTCAGGACAAGAAAAGATCAAACTACATCTTCCAGACATTTATGTACGCGTCAATCGTCTGCAAGAAACTGAGAGAAAAAAACAATCCGTTAAAAGTTGCTCCTTCCCTGCTCTATATACATAAGGCAGCATCGGAAAACTACTCACCGGTGGTTCAGATGGGAGAAGCCCGAAAAAGAGAAAACATAGATGACTTCAGCAAACATGAAAATGAATTCCGTGAGAATCTTAACATTCTTTTAGAGGAGATTTTCAACCCTGAGATAAGTTTCTGTCAAACTGAAGTTGAAGACAAATGCCAGTACTGTGATTATAAAGATTTGTGTAAGAAATAACATTTTGATATAATTACTGTTAATTTAAGGCAGTTTTCCGAGCTTTTATAATGCATATATCACGGAATATGGTTATATTCGCATGTTTTTCATAGTAATAGATTTATATATCCTGACTTCAAGCTTGTGAAAGCAAGTAAGTCAGAGAGACAAAAGAGTTTGTCCCTAAAGAACAAGAGACTGCAATTTTCCCCGGCAGTCTCTTTTTTTGTTCATATATATTACTTATATTTGTATTACAATAACAGTTAAAAACATAGATCTTATGAAAACAAATCCATTAGTAGAATCAATCAAGAAAAAAGCCTTTTATTTTATGTTGTGTGTGGCTATGATTGCTGGTCTGGCTAGTTGTAGCAGTGAAGAAGTAACAGAAGATGACATTGCAGGTGAATATATTGGCGGATCTGAAGAAACCGGAGATATATTAATAAGAATCAGCAAAAGTGGTTCCGGTTATAGCTTTTATTGTAGATATGAAGATTGGGGAGCTGCAAATTCAAGACTTAACCTTCAGTCTGTAGAATGGAACGGAACGTTTACAAATATTCCATCGGATGTTGTAAAAAACAGCAAAGGAGAAGAAATTGGTAAAATTGAATTCACAAAGACTAGTGACTATGTAAAAGCTGAATTTACTTCATACACTGATCCTGAAGGAAAATATAGTGCAAAAAAAGGTGGTGAAATGGCCGATTTATTATAAAAAAATAATTACACTATTATAGAAAAGCCATGTACAGGAAATAAGCATAATCCTGTACATGGCTTTTTCTATATCCTAATAGTATGTCATTTTATCACCCTATAATAATCAACCTTACGAGGCTTTGGAGTATCTGCTTCTTTTGCAGGATAACCCAATGACAAAGCACCAATACCAACCAGTCCTTCAGGCAATCCGAAACTTTCCATCAGTTTCTTTCCTTCATCAGTAGAGAACATTTCTCTTTCCCTGTGAATCCAACAACTTGCAAGTCCTATTGCATGAGCGGCAAGCATCATGTTTTCCAATACGCAGCTTCCGTCCTGTATAGGGTTATTGGCATCAGCCGGAGTAAATACCAGAACGTATGTCGGCGCATCATAATACGGATTGGAAGTAACTCCCATTACACGTGCATTCATTTCTGCCAGTTTCTTGCGTAGTTCTTCATTCTGCACTGCAACGATATATGGCGACTGCATGCCTCTTGATGTAGGCGCGTATGTACCGGCTTCCAACACTGCTTTCAATTCTTCGTCAGTAATCTGCTCTGCCTTATACTGACGGCAACTGCGACGAGTCTTTATAATCTCCAAAAATTCGTTATTCATATCTGTATATTTTTTTATGTTATATCATCGTCAACAAAATTAGTCAAAAGCACGACATATTATACCTTTCAAAGAAAATTTTCTGAAGCTACATACAAAAAAAATCCCTCTCTTCGACAATATGAAATCGCCAAAAAGAGGGAAGAAAAATTCTCTTAATTATTTATTAGTTGTTTTCAGGACGAAGTTTACGTACTGTAACAGCTGTCTGCCACATTTCGCTTTCACGCAAAGCCTTCAATTCAGCTTCCAGTTTTTCGCGATAATCTGGCTTAGAGTTAGAGTCGATAGAAATCTGAGCTTCGTTACCGCTCTTAACACTCTGATACAATTTCTGAACTACAGGTTTGATAGCATCGTGGAACGGGCCCATCCAGTCAAGAGCACCACGCTGTGCAGTTGTAGAACAGTTAGCGTACATCCAGTCCATACCGTTCTTAGCGAACAATGGCATCAATGACTGAGTAAGCTCTTCTACAGTTTCGTTGAATGCTTCAGAAGGAGTATGTCCGTTTTCACGCAATACTTCGTACTGTGCAAGAAGCAATCCCTGAATAGCACCCATCAATGAACCACGTTCACCTGTAAGGTCAGAAGTAGCTTCACGCTGGAATGTAGTTTCGAACAAATATCCTGAACCGATACCGATACCAAGAGCGATAGTTCTGTCGAATGCCTTACCTGTTACATCCTGATAAATAGCGTATGATGAGTTCAAGCCGCGGCCTTCGAGGAACATTGTACGCAATGAAGTACCTGATCCTTTAGGAGCAACCATGATAACATCGATGTCAGCAGGAGGAACCACACCTGTACGGTCGTTCCAAGTAATAGCGAAACCATGTGAGAAATACAAAGCCTTACCAGGAGTAAGATATTGTTTGATTTTAGGCCATACAGACATTACAGCAGCATCAGACAAAAGACACATTACGATAGTAGCCTTCTGGCAAGCCTCTTCGATACCGAACAATGTTTCTCCCGGTACCCATCCGTCAGCGATAGCTTTTTCGTATGTTTTGCCAGGACGCTGACCTACGATGACATTGAATCCGTTGTCGCGAAGGTTCAATGACTGACCTGGTCCCTGTACTCCATATCCTATAACTGCAATTGTTTCGTCTTTCAAGATTTCACGTGCTTTTTCCAATGGAAATTCATCGCGTGTGATTACATTTTCCATCACACCGCCAAAATTTAATTGTGCCATGTTTTTAATAAATTATTAAGTTCAACTAAATATTCTAATCTCAATTTATATTGTAATTACCTGAATATAACTTTACTTCTTACTACCACCTCACTATCGTTCTTCTTGACTTCTATGTCGTACTCATTATCCGAAATCTGTTCACGATAGAAGGTCAGTTTATCGCCGAAATAACTTTCCGCAACATACGCCATCTCAAAACGATGTATCATTTTTTCGCGGAAGACATCCATATGAAACAAGTCAAGTATATGCTCTATGTATTTTATACTGTTCACATGTCCGTTGCAGTCTATATCGCTATATTTTGCCACATATTCACCTACAGGCTCTACAGACGCGACCTTTATTCTTCCAGGCTTGTCGATTGGACATTCCTTCTGGCATATGTAGTCAACGATACTGCCACCGTGCAGTGTCAGCAAATCGGCCGGCTTACGTGTTTTGAGATCTATCATCGCCCATATTGAACGCGCATAACCGATAGGTTTGCCATCCTTGTCGAGAATAGAGAAATTTCGGTCGGTAAACAGGCGGTAAACATTCTCCACCCATGTCTGTACACTGAATTTCTCATACTGCATTGGGAATTCTTCCATCTCTATAGCCAGACGGGATAGCACCCACGTAAAATGGCTTTCATTCAGTTCGGCAATGCCGAAGCCACGTTCTGTGGCATGAAAACCGGCACAGTTAAGCAGATGATTACCCAAAACTCCCATCGTCAACTTTCCTGTAAAGTCAACATGAAATGGTTCTGCGACAAAGTTATATGTGCCAACTTTATTTTCTTCTCCCATAACAAGAAATGTTTTAAAGTCCTTTTTTATATCTTTCCTCACGGTGAGCAAGATACTCGTTCACACGCTCAAAACAACTGGTAGATACAGCAATTCTTCCAGAACGTACAAACTGAAGAACGCAATTAAGCCTTTTCAAATCCTCGTACAGGAATGTAATCTCATCGCTCATACCAACCATCTCTATTATAGAGAACACCGGATTTACTTCAACAATATGTGCATTAAATCTTCTGACTACCTTCGATGCCTCAGGATTGTTCTGAAACTCAGGTGTAGAAACCTTATACATAGCCACCTCACGCTGGAAGATTTCCTTGTCTGTAAAGTAGTGTGCCTGAATGACATCCATCTTCTTTTCTATCTGACGAACTACTTTTTCCACTATATCAGCTGTAGTCCAACAGGTAATGGTATACTTATGTACCCCAGCTATAGAAGAAGCCGACACGTTAAGGCTTTCGATGTTAATCTGTCGGCGTGTAAAAACGGCAGTCACCTGATTAAGCAAACCGGCTATGTTTTCCGAATGAACTATGATAGTATATAATGTCTTATTTTCCATGTTTAACCCTCCTACTCGTTAGCAATCCAAATCCATCATCATATAGTTGACCGAGCTTCCCGGAGGAGTCATCGGCAATACATTACCTTCTTCCACCACACATACTTCAAGAAGGAATGGACCGTCTGTAGCGAGCATTTCCTTTATTCCGTCTTTAAGTTCCTCGCGTTCGATTACCCTACGCGAAGGAATGCCATACGCCGATGCTATCTGCATATAGTCAGGATTCATCATCGGAGTGAACGAATATCTTCTGTTGAAGAACATCGCCTGCCACTGACGTACATTTCCAAGATAGTTATTGTTCATCAGAATCATCTTTACCGGAGCTTTCTGTTCCATGATAGTACCAAGTTCCTGCATTGTCATCTGAAGACCACCATCACCCATTATAGCACATACCGTACGTTCCGGACTACCGAATGTGGCTCCTATTGCAGCCGGGATACAGAATCCCATAGTTCCCATACCGCCTGATGTTACTACACTTCTGTTCTTCGTAAACTTGAAGTATCGGCATGACATCATCTGATTCTGACCTACGTCTGTTACCAGTACCGCCTCATGGTTGGTAGCCTCGCTCACTGCATTTACCACTTCACCCATATTTATCGGGCCATTTTCCGGATATACTTCGCGTTTGATAACCTTTTCGAATTCCTGCTGTTCATACTGGCTGAAACTGTCTATCCAAGCAGTGTGCTTGTTAGGCTGGATAAGTTCGGTAAGCAGACCTAAAGTACGTTTACAGTTACCAAGCACCGGAACATGTACAGGTACGTTCTTGCCAATCTCCGATGGATCAACGTCAAGATGTATTACCTTTGCCTGCTTGGCGTATGTTTCAAGTTTTCCTGTCACACGGTCGTCGAAACGCATACCTACAGCTATCAGTACATCGCATTCGTTGGTCTTTACATTAGGACCGAGATTTCCGTGCATTCCCAGCATACCCTTGTTCAGCGGATGTTCGGTAGGCATAGCCGAGAGTCCCAACAATGTGCATCCGCAAGGTATATCAGCTTTCTCTACAAACTTCAGAAGCTCTTCCTGGGCATTTCCCAATTCTACACCCTGACCTACAAGTACCAACGGTTTTTCCGATTCATTGATAAGTCTCACAGCCTCAGCCAAAGCCTTAGGGTCCGTTTCAGGATCAGGATCGTAACTGCGGATGAAATCAACATCCACCGGTTCATAGTCCGTCATTTCAACCTGTGCGTTCTTTGCAAAGTCAAGTACCACTGGTCCCGGACGGCCTGAACGTGCAATATAGAAAGCTCTTGCCACAGCCCAAGCCACATCCTCTGCACGGCGTATCTGATAGCTCCATTTTGAGATTGGCTGGGTAACACCAACCAAGTCTACCTCCTGGAAAGCGTCGGTACCGAGAAGTCCCGCACCTACCTGTCCTGCTATCACTACGATAGGCGTGCTGTCTATCATGGCATCTGCCACACCGGTTATGGTATTTGTAGCTCCCGGACCGCTTGTCACCAGGCATACACCCACATCGCCCGATACTCTTGCGTATCCCTGGGCTGCATGTGCCGCACCCTGTTCGTGACGAACCAATATATGGTTAAGTTTATCTCTATGATCATATAAAGCATCGAACACAGGCATTATCGCACCTCCCGGATAACCGAAGATAGTCTTTACTCCCTGATGCTCAAGCGAGCGCATCAATGCTTCACCACCTGTTATTTTCTCTTTCATACGTATGTATTTTTTAGTCAACAATTCTTACTCCACCCTTATCAGCCGAACTTACCATGCTTGCGTAAGCCTTGAGTGCCTTAGACACCTTGCGGTCGCGAGTGACAGGAGTCATCGGACGTGCGGCAAGTTCTTCATCTGAAAGTTTCACATTGATACTGCGGTTCGGTATATCTATTTCGATGATATCACCGTCAACAATCTTTCCGATATTTCCTCCGGCAGCCGCTTCAGGAGATATATGTCCGATACTCAATCCCGATGTACCGCCACTGAAACGTCCGTCGGTAATCAGCGCACATTCCTTACCGAGATGTTTTGATTTGATATACGATGTAGGATAAAGCATCTCCTGCATACCCGGTCCACCCTTAGGGCCTTCGTGAGTGATGACCACCACATCGCCGCTTACAACCTTTCCGCCGAGGATACCCTCGCAAGCCGATTCCTGAGAATCGAACACCTTTGCAGGTCCCGAGAACTTCCAGATGCTTTCGTCCACACCGGCAGTCTTCACCACACAGCCGTCCTGTGCGATATTACCTTTCAGCACTGCCAGTCCGCCGTCCTTGCTGTAGGCATGTTCCAAATCGCGGATACATCCTATGGCACGATCTGTATCAAGTTCCTTATAATAATTGCCCTGCGAGCCAAGTTTGATAGAGAACTTTCCGCCCGGAGCGCTTGTATATATTCTTTTTGCTTCAGCATCAACATTTTCAGCTGAAATATCATATTTTGCAATAGCCTCTGCCAATGTCATACCGTCAACACGCGAAACTGATGTATCGAGCAGACCGCCCTTGTTCAGCTGCGCCAGGATATTCATGATACCTCCCGCTCTGTTTACATCCTGAATGTGATATTTCTGAGTGTTAGGAGCGACCTTACAAAGACAAGGTACACGGCGTGACAACATGTCGATATCGTCCATTGTGAAATCCACTTCTGCCTCGTGCGCTATAGCGAGAAGGTGAAGAACGGTGTTTGTTGAACCGCCCATAGCGATATCAAGTGTCATCGCATTAAGGAAAGCCTGACGTGTAGCGATGCTTCTCGGCAATACGCTTTCATCGCCGTCCTGATAATATTTATAAGCATTTTTTACGATGAGAGCCGCAGCATCCTTGAACAACTGCTTGCGGTTTTCGTGAGTCGCCACTATCGTTCCGTTGCCAGGAAGAGCCAGACCGATAGCCTCGTTCAGACAGTTCATTGAGTTTGCAGTAAACATACCCGAGCAGCATCCGCACCCCGGACATGCATGTCTTTCTATCTGGTCCACATCCTCGTCGCTCACTGTCGGGTCGGCCGACTTAATCATCGCATCAATCAAGTCAAGATGCTGACCGCCCCACTCTCCAGCTTCCATCGGACCGCCTGACACGAACACTGTAGGAATATTCAGTCGCATGGAAGCCATAAGCATACCCGGAGTGATCTTGTCGCAGTTTGAAATGCAGACCATAGCATCAGCCTTATGAGCGTTCACCATATATTCCACACTGTCGGCAATGATATCTCTTGATGGCAGCGAATAGAGCATTCCGTCATGTCCCATTGCTATACCGTCGTCTATCGCGATAGTGTTGAACTCAGCGGCAAAACATCCTAACTTCTCTATTTCCTCTTTCACCTGCTGACCTATCTCATGCAAATGTGTGTGTCCCGGAACGAACTGTGTAAATGAATTCACAATAGCTATGATAGGTTTGCCCATCATTTCCTTTTTCATTCCATTTGCCACCCATAATGCTCTTGCACCGGCCATACGTCGGCCTTGTGTACTCATCGAACTGCGTAACTCATTTTTCATTTTTATCTCTCCTCATTTAATCAAAAAGCCTTTCTCATACACATGTGAGAAAGGCTTTCATCAATATCATATATATGCAACTACATACATGAACCTTCCTCACCTCTTGGTTCCAGGACCACGACGCGAATAATATGCAGGACTGCCAGGTTAATGATAATGTTAGTTGCTTTCATACTTTTTCTGTTATTTTTGTTATTACGATTGCAAAGGTAAAGGCTTTTTTGATATAAACAAATAAAATGATAGTTTTTTTTGAAGAAAAATATCATTTATCAGAGAAAAGGGCTTTTTTGCTACATATTATTACATAACATTTGACTTCGGGAAACATGACAAGCGCCTGAAAAAGGTAATAAAAGCATAATAATTTGTCAAAACAGGCTGTCTCAGAAAGCGTTGCACGTACGTGTAACGCGTGGAACACGAACGTGTAACAAGCGTAACACGAACGTGACGCGCGCGGAACACGAACGTGTTACGGTTTCTTTGATTAAGAAAAATAAAAAATCTTCTTTTTATTATTACACCAGCACATAAAAATGAAGTTTTTTATATACCTTTGTCACACTGATACTTAATTCTTAAATTATTATCTGGTACATTTTTGATTATTACTTACAACAGGCAAAGTAAATGTTAATATAGTAGAATTTCAATATGCGTAATTTCGTTGATAAAAAAGCTGGTGCAACCTTTTTGAAAGGGTATTCTTATACTTATGCAGTTCGTCAGAATCATATAGAATTGATTCTAAAGGTAAACAAGGGATTATATGGTGTTGTATGCCTGGTTCCAATCGGAATCAACCAACTTAGTCTTACATGTTGCTGGGGAACTTTCTTTAATCGTCTGAATAATCATGAAAATCCAGGACGTCTGCTTCAGATGTTAGAAAAACATTGCCCGACCGTATGTAATCTTTTTACCGGAGAAACTCCTTATACCTTTATTTCGTTCCCGGATGAAGACAATATTGGTGCTATATCATTCACGATAGATACAGAACCGGACTTTAATCTTTTAGATTTTATTGGTGATAAAAAAGTCTTGGATGAAGCTGATAAGTTATTCTCTTTTAATTGCAAGTTGTATAACGAAATAAAAGATAAGTGTCCTTTTGAGGGATGGAAGAAGGGACTTTATGACTTTAACGGTTAATTTAATATGTACATTTTTCAATGTATCCTTCCTGTTCATACACCCTACCATAATGATGAATCATTTCAACCAACCCGTTCAAACGTGAATCTATAATCTTCAGATTTTTATATCTAAGATATTGGGCATCATACAGTCCCTTATTCCCGGATTTCAACCTTTCTTCTACATCTTCGGGAATAAGGAAACTTGCTCTGTCGCCCAAAAATTTATAAAACTCTGACTGATATATACATATACCTGCCAGATCAAAATCTCCAAAATGTATATATCTATTAGGAATTTTAATAAGCCATTCCCTTAAATCTGCCGACTGGGGGTATCTGGAAACGAACAGAACTTTATTATCTCCAAACAGATGCTTCTGACTCCGTATATGACGGAAGTTCTCACCATTCTCCACTCCCACTACTGTCACGTCTGACGGTATATAAAATTCATCCGGCTTTTGTATGAAAACAGCACTTCCTTCCGGAGGGGATATAACAAACTCACTATTCCCTATTCTTGCATGAACAGGTTCGTAACAGTTCACAAGAAAACCTCTGAAAGTTCGAAGCTTTACTGTCTTGGAATCGCCGGTTTCATGTACAAGCATACTGCGCTGCAAGTCTTCGTTCTCGCCGGAAAAGATTTCAATCCATCTTTCAAGAGAAGTGCCGGATGTATAATTATCTGAAACATATCTACCGAATGCCACAGGATCTGTAAGGCGATAGGAAACTCTGCTGCCATTAGTTATTCCGGTAATAAGCCCCTCTATCCTTAATTCATCAACTATCCATCGAGGAAGCGAGCTTGAAGGAAGAGTTTTTCCTTCAAGCATATAAAGCAATTTTCTCGCGACAGATATTGTAAATCGTTTTTTATTTATTTCCATATTATTACAAGGTATTCTTATTTTCGTGTAAGCAATGGCACTACCCTTGTATTGCTTTTCGCGTCTTTGCTTAACAGATAAGTATATTTATAATCCTCAACATTATAGGTGGTAGGCGAACTGTTGATAAGTAATATGTTGCGGCAATTTGCAAATTCAAGTATGCCTTTCACATTATTGGGATGCAGCTTACCTATTTCATCCATCATACAATGCACCTTGAAATCTCCGAATTTCCTTGAGACTTTTTCCTTGAAGACATTGATAAGCATGATGTTTACCATAGCTTTAACCAGTATGTCTGTGCCGTCGGAACCAACATTCGCTATTTTCTCAACCCAGCCTGTGTCATTATCATTTTCGATAATACGGAACTCCAGATTAAAGGTATCAGAAACGACAAGACTCTTCCTGGAAGGCTCATCCTTGAGCAGTTTGCTGAATGAATTAAGATATTTTACAGCCTTGAGATTCACGTTCTCGCGCGAATCCTGTGAGAACAGGTCCATTTCACCCATGTTGAAGGTGTTCCCATCATTGAAATTCTTTATTTCTATAAGAAGCTGCATAAGTTTGTCGTTACTCTGCAAAGCTCTGAGTTCGATACTGCGGATAACTCCTGCAAAATTACGCTTGATGAAATCGTCATTAATATCTTTAATAGTCTTATTAATAAGACTTTCGCTTTGGGTAAGTTCTCCTGTTTCCTTTGATATGCGTCTTATTATGTTTACGTACCTTTCACTTATGCGGTTCTGATATTCTGTGATCTTATTGTTTTCCACAAACTCGCATAAATTGGATGCGAAATCCATGTAATCTGAATCACACGACAATGACTGAGGAAAACTGAAAGTATTTCTTGCAGTAAAGTTACTGTTAAACAGATTTACTGATTTTTTGAAATTCTCAGTATCCTTGCCAAAAGAAACAATCTGACTTTTCAGCTCTTCCACTATCTTACCACAAGGTTTATTGGTAGGAAGTTCTTCGGGAGTGTACGACTCCGGAGGACAGAATCCTTCATCTTTGCGGAAATTCTCAAGAACGCAAAGATCGTTCTTAATGGCATCACGTTCGGCCGACTTTTCGTTTATACTGTTTTTTACAGTTTCATACTGAGCGGTGAGTTTGTTTTTCCGCAACGCGTATTTTTCTTCAAGCTCGTCCAGATGCATCTCATTGTTCTTCTTGTTGTCGCGCAATTCCGGCTCACGGTCAAACAGTTCTCTCTTGTCTTTCTCATAATTCCACACCAACGACTGTTTTTGCGATATATAATCCAACTCAGACTTTATAGCATCAATTTTTGCTTTATAGGAATTTATAGCCGATGTATCAGCTCCCTTACCGTTCAACTCCTCGTTCTGCGACTTGTGAAGTTCTTTTTTTCTGTTATCCGCATCTGTACGCCGGTCGGACAGTTCATTTTGTACTGTCTGTATCTCTGCTTCAACAGCACTGCGTTCTTTCTTTTCCGCCTTTCTCAGCTCTTCATTAATCTGAAGAACCCGCTTTTCTCTCTCCTGTTTCAAAAGATCTTCATTATTGCAACATTTTTGCCTTTCCTTCTCCTTGCCTCCAATAAGTGTTTCTATCTCATCCAGCCTGTTTCTTTTCCACTCCGATTCTTTGCGTTCCCACGAAGCCTGTTCCGCCTTAATATTCTTAATCTGAAGAGGATATTGCTGTAACAGAATTTCAAGAACCTGCCTTTCGCCCGATATTGCTGAAATCTGCTTTCTGTACTTATTCTTTATCTCTTCAGTACGCTTCGTTTTTTCTTCATTCAGAAGGCTTATTTTTCTAGTATATTCATCTCTTTCGGAAGATTTGGCCTTAAACTCAGCTTTAAGCTGTTCCGGTGAACGTAATTCACGCTGCACTTCAGCCAAATTAATTTTTACACCATATAAAGAGCCTCCCTCATCGGTTGAGAGTTCAGGAGAAAGATTCTGATTGTAGAGTATAAGTTGTTCATCTGCAATCTTACCTATATTTTCCTGCCATCCTGGCCTGTTCCTGTCGAGCCATTCGCAAAAAGAGCCTTTGCTGCTGTTTATCAGCACATTCAATGATTCCATTTCTGCGTCCAACTGTTTCCTGCAGCGTAGAGCCTCATCTATTTTCGTATCATACTCTTTTTCAACTATCATAGTTTCCGCTTCTGACTTCTGTCTTAGGCGGTCGCACTCCAGTTTCAGACGGTCAGCTTTCACGGCGGTATCCTTTTCTTCGGAAGATATGTTTCTCAACCGTTCCTCACAGTCACTTATCTCATCCTTGAAATGAACAGTACACTCAACCCTTGTTTTCTGTTGTTTCAGGTTGGATATTTCTTCCAGCAGCTGCTCCTTGCTGTCGGCAAGTGTTTTAAGTTTCTCTTCATAAACAGAGCGTATTTCTTCAGCCTGACTGTTGCTTTTCTTTGTCAATTCTGCAATACTTTTACCAAGTTCGTTTTCAAGGCTTAATACCCTTTTGTTGATTTCATTCTCAAATCTTGCAAGATCGGTATCAATGCTCTGTTCCATCAAAGAGTATTTGCTTATTACATCCCGATACGTACTCGTGAGTTCATTATACACCTTATTCAGAGACTCCAGTTCATATTTCAGTGCAGGTTCCCTATTTACTCTTGATATAACCTCGTCAATATGTTCCTGTTCATAATATTTTCGTTTTTCCCTTATCTTCTTAAGGTCAGACTCTATAATACCGCTTAACTTTACAAGCTTGTCACGCTCTCTGTCAAACTTATCTTTTTCTTCTCCAAGCAAACGTGTAAACCGTTCGGCTTCCTCTTTAATTTGCAGAAGCTGTTCCTCCAGCTCAGGGAGCCTCAAGCGTGACACCCTTTCAGAATAATTGAGGTGCTGTCTATCGTCTTTAATCCGCTTTTCAGCATACAGAAGCATTCTGTAATTCTTTATTACTGTATCAGCCTGTTTCCTGACAGGTACCACTCCATTTCTATCCTGTTTTATCCACAGCATTACGTCGGAATATTCCTGCTCGAAAGTCTCTATCTGGTTCCGATAATAACTCAGGTCGACAACAAACTCATTATCATCCATTGACTGTATGATGGTATCCTTTATAAAATCGGCATCAAGCTTCGAGTTAAGGAATACATTCTGAATTGTACGCGGTATATTCTGGTATCGCGAGCTCTCTACAATGGCATACTTACGGAACTGAAGCAAATCCGGTTTTCTGTTGTTGCCGAATATTATATCACGAAACATATCATAGCCTGTAACCAGCGACGACACGCTTGCACCCGATTCCGACACTCTTGTACGAATCACACTCCAGTCGGCAGAAACCTCATTTTTGCCGTCAACAAACCACTCCTTACTGTATGGTGCATCAATAAAGCGGAAGGCAGCCCTACCCATCGACTTCGTTACAACTACGGTATAGGCACCGTTTTCGCGCATTACTTCATAAACTATATACGAGTTGGCAAAAGGGAGATAGAAAGAATCAAAATTCTTCTTTTCTTTCGGTATGCCCAATCTGAGTTTGTCTGCATTATAGAAAAACAGGACAGCACGCAAAAGAGTACTTTTACCTACTCCCTGGGTACCAATAAAATGCACATTGCCATCCAAATTGACTTCGCCATACGGTACATGTGCGCTGTTCAGAAATATTACCTTATTGAGATATCTCATCGTTCATTTCCTCCGATATTGTTATGCAGTCCACCAAATCCTCCATATAGTGAAATGCCGTTAATACTTTATAAGTGTTATCATGTTCGTTCTCGAGCTCTATCATTCCTGCCTTTTCAAGTTCCGAAACAAGTTTCTCCACAACCTCATTATATTTCTTCTTATCCTGAAACAGTTTGGAAGCCTTATCCTTCAGCTCAATCTGGCAACTTATCTGAACTTCTATGTCTGCCGGTCGGAACTTAAACCCGGGACCGAATGTAGCATCATACGTTTTAAGGAAACTTAGGTAGTCAATCCACTTCATAACTGCTTCAAGTTTTCGCTCAAGATCAACTTTCGCCTCCTGTCGGGTGAACATATAATATCCGTCACCACCTTCGAGATAAAAACCAATGCCTTTATAATATTCGTAATAATCGGTCAAATCCTCTTCTATGGCATCATAATACCGCTTTATAGCAGGAGAAACGCTGTTTGCAGAAATAAATCCGCCCTTACTCAATATATTGAATATTTCTTCGGTATATTTCATGATTATTCTGATTATGATTATGAAATTATTGGGAACTATCGGTAATTGTTTGGAGTCATTTGGAATATATCAGAGGATATTCCACGTCATGACTTGTTTCATACTTGTCGGTGAAATTCAGTCCATCGGCATACTGCGATGCTATCTGGCAGAAAAACAAGATTCTCTCTTCAGCGCTAAGCTCTTTATGATAATTGTAATTCATTACAAACTTAAACAGATGACTGCTTGATGCCGAGAAAGCATTATAAATTTCCTGTAAGTTTATCTGGTCAAGAACTTCACCTTCTGTTTTCATATATTCCTGAGGTATAGCATCGGCTATATTCTTCGGACCTTTAGTCAGGTTCTTCCTTTTTGATATGATTTTTCTTATTATCTCCAATGCCACTACAGAAGTACGCAGATTATCTACCGAAAGTTTTATCCTGTAATTGGTCTGAGGCTCCATCCACAGAGGATTTCTCATACTGACAACCTGACGTATATCAGTTTTTTCGTCTAAAAGGAACTGGTCACGGAGGTATTTCAAACGGCGGACTTTCTCGAATATCCTGTTCTGATAAGCTATAAGATTCAGGTAATGAATAATCTGCTTCTCTATCTCAATGAGATTATGATAAGAATCATTAAGTTGAAGTTTCACGTCATTCACCGCTATACGCATTTGAGTGTCCATGGCAACTCTGAAAAAAACAGGCTGAGCGTTGTCTATTATATCTTCACTCCTATTGATGAGGAGTGCTATGTTCCTGCGTTTTTCATCAAGATTATTCAATTTTGAGAGCTTTACACGATAGTTTGGTTCATTCTTGTAAGTATTGTCAATGTTGCGTTTCAAGTCTATTACATTACGCACTGTTATCATTGCAATATTTTTCAGACACCGTCTTACCTCTTTGTGATAATTATATTTCCGCTGCTCATTATCTTCTTTAAGATAATAATCGATATTCTCATTCAGACGTCCCAAATAATCATTTACAAACGAAACATTTATATTCTCATTGACCTGTAAAACATCCTCGAAGAATTTAAGATATACATCCTCCATTTCAAGAAAATTCCCGCTATCTCTTATTATTCCGTAGTCAATAAGATATTTAATTCTTTCTTCTTTATATTCAGTGAGTTCGAGTGCATAATCATATTTCAAGGAAGTTGAAGCTCTTTTCTGAAACATCTGTTTCAGCAGAAGTTTCTCTCTTTCAAGTACACGCAAAAGCTCATCAATAGATTTAAAGGTATTCATAGTTCAAGTG
>NZ_JADYTF010000042.1 GCF_021530995.1 Bacteroides caecigallinarum | reverse complement strand
CACGGGCTACGAAATAAATAAAAGCTGCCGGATCTCCGGAGCATAAGGATGGCCCGTTCGTCTATCGGTTAGGACGCAAGATTTTCATTCTTGAAAGGGGGGTTCGATTCCCCCACGGGCTACGAAATAAATAAAAGCTGCCGGATCTCCGGAGCATAAGGATGGCCCGTTCGTCTATCGGTTAGGACGCAAGATTTTCATTCTTGAAAGGGGGGTTCGATTCCCCCACGGGCTACGAAAAAGAGTTGGACAATGAATATCATTAACAGTGATTCATTGTCCAACTCTTTTTTTATTAGTGTCTCAATCGATGCAGCTATAGGTACAAACAAACTCCTCCGTCAGATAAAACTCGATATTCATCTCTGTTTTCAGAGAAGTTCTACACTCATACGCATTCATAGTTCCATTAAAAACTTTAGAGTGCGCATCTACAACAGTGCCATTACCGGAATGTTCAGAAAACGAGATAGAGTTTATACAAAGATGTTCCAGAAAATCCACCTCACTGGAATTTAGCATCTTAAACATTGTTTCCTTTGCCGACCAGAACAACAAATACATATTGATTCTGAATTCTTCTACGATATCATTATCCGCAATTTCTGAAACTTTTCTTTCTATAAGAGACATTTCATCAGAAGAGACAAACCTGCCAACTACCTTTTTCACCCTATCGGAATGATATTCAATATCAATTCCAATTTCCTTTTCAGGGTGAATAATCACCGCTACAAAACCTTTCGTATGAGATATAGATATCCTGCTCAACGAGTTCTCAAGATAAGGCTTGCCGGATTCATGATGAAGAACACGACATTCTTTCCCTAAAAGTTCACGAAGAAGTACCCTTACAGCCAGATATTCCAATTGGCGTGCCGGTGACTTAAAATTGAAAAAAACCTGTGTGAAAGACTTTTCCGTAAGCAAAGAACGGAGCTCCTCTGCGGTTTCAGTCACTCTCCATATTCCGCAGGCAGCTCCGTCAAATTCCCATTTTCTCAGTATAGGCATGTCTTAAATTTCAAAAAAATCAGTTCTTTTCTTCGCCAGTCTCAGATTCAGGTTGTACTGTAACCTTCAATTTAAGAATTCTTCTGGCATCCATTTCGAGTACCTTGAAAGTATACTTCCCAAACACTATCTCCTCATTCAGCGACGGGAATTCACCCTTTACTGCAAGAATAAAGCCGGCCAGTGTTTCCGCATCATCGGAGACCTCCTCAAATTCTTCAGGATCGGCCTTCATTATCTTATAGAAATCCGAAAGAAGAGTCTTTGCCTCAAACACAAACACTCCTTCAGAAAGCTTAACGTATGTTCTTTCCTCATCATCATATTCATCGTTAATCTCTCCTACTATTTCCTCTATAATATCTTCCATGGTAACTATACCTGACGTACCTCCAAACTCGTCAACTACAATTGCCATGTGAACCTTATTTGTCTGAAAGTCCCTGAGCAAGTCATCTATCATTTTTGTTTCCGGCACAAAGAATGCAGGGCGAATAAGCTTTCTCCAGTCAAAGTCATCACCTTTCTCAAGATATGGCAGAAGATCTTTGATATAAAGTACACCCTTTACGTTATCCCTTGTATCCTGATAAACCGGAATACGGGAATATCCGTTATCGACCACACATTTCAGGACTTCTGAAAATGTTGAGTCAATATCGAGATCAACCATATCAAGACGGGAAGTCATTACCTCTTTTGCTGTTTCTTCACCAAATCGGATTATACCTTCCAACATATTGCTCTCTTCGGAAATCTCGTTTTTGTCCGTCAGTTCAAGAGCTTGCGAAAGTTCATCCACAGAAAGAGACTGTGGCTTCTTATAAGCTATTTTATTGATGAAAACAGTTGAACGAACCAATAATGAAGACAATGGCCTGAACACAAAACTCAATACATTCAGTACAGGAGCCGCCTTACGACTAAAAGCCAAAGCGTTCTGTGCCGAATATATTTTCGGCATTATTTCCCCAAAGAGAAGTAATAGAAATGTAAGAATTACGGTTATGACAAGAAACTCAAGCAATCTTGATCCACCAAAATCGACTACAGATGCAAAAAAGAAATTACACAGCATTATTATCATCACATTGACAAAATTGTTTGAGATGAGAATTGTGGCCAAAAGTCTTTCTGAATTAGCCAATAATGACTTTATACGCTTGTCAGCACTGTGTTTTTCCTCTTCAATATCGCTTAAATCTGATGGCGTCAAAGAAAAGAACGCTATTTCAGATGCCGATACGAAGCCAGAAGCATAAAGTAATAATAATGCTAAAATCAAAGCAATAAAAGCTCCTGTATCGGGAGCTGTAACGGTCACTCCGTTAAATAAATCCGCCAAGCGGCATAAATACGAATCCGGGTCCAAAGAAATAAATTTTAGTTAGACATAAGTTATTTAGAAAGGCAAATCATCAGATGCCTCATCCTGTACGGGAGCTTGCTGTATCGGTTGAACAGGTGTAGCTGCAGGCTGCTGCTGCGAAGCAAATTGCTGCCCACCCTGTTGCGCCGAACGAGGTGTAAGCATTTCCATATTATCACCGAAAATTTCGACTATGTATCTCTTCACTCCATTCTGGTCGTCATACGAACGCGAACGGATTTTTCCTTCAATATATAGTTTGTCTCCCTTGTGTACATATTTTTCTGCTACTTCTGCCCAATTCTTCCATAGAACAATATTATGCCATTCTGTACGTTCCGGAACTTGTGTTCCATTTGCCAGTGTGTAAGCACGGTCAGTTGTAGCCAACGGAAAAGTAGCCACAGCCACTCCACTATCCAGATATCTCACTTCGGGATCCTTCCCTACATTACCTATTAATTGAACTTTGTTTAAAGACATATTCGAAAGTTTTAATAATTCGCATCAAAAATATAGAAAAAAAATGAGAAATCAATCATTTTGCAATATTTTATTGCTACCCCATTGTATGTTAATCAATTTTTATAGAGATAATGATTTTTCAGACAATAAAATTTGTCTACCATTTCTAAGTAGTATAAATATAATGTGAAAACGTATATTAGAGAAACAATAATGCCACATACATGTCTGTACAGACCCCAAAAACAACGTTTTTCGCAATTTTATTGTAAAAATGTCGCAAATAAATTTCTTAAAGAACGAGAAAAGCTATATATTTGCAGACCAAAAATTTAGATAAAGTATAACACAATAATTATTTATTAGCGAAATGACTAAAGCAGATATTGTAAACGAAATTGCAAAAAAGACAGGTATCGACAAAAACACTGTACTGGTTACTTTGGAAGCGTTCATGGGTTCAGTAAAAGAATCGTTATCTAACGAAGAAAATGTCTACCTGAGAGGTTTCGGCAGTTTCGTAGTTAAGAAGAGAGCACAGAAAACAGCTCGTAATATATCAAAGAACACTACAATAATCATCCCGGAACACAATATTCCGGTATTCAAACCAGCAAAGACTTTTACACTTTCAGTGAAGGAATAATTAATTTTAGTATTAACCCTATAAAAATTTTAAAGCTATGCCAAGCGGAAAGAAAAGAAAAAGACATAAAATGTCTACTCACAAGCGTAAAAAAAGACTAAGAAAGAACAGACATAAAAGCAAAAAATAATTGTTAGTCTGTCCCGACTTCAATAAAGAACAAACTTGCAAAGAACTGTTTCAGTCTTTCGGGTTTGTTCTTTGTCTTAATTAAGAATTTAAACAATTTCCATTAAACCAAGAAAAAGTGACAAGCGAATTAGTTGTTGACGTACAGCCCAAAGAGATTTCTATAGCCCTGCTGGAAGACAAGAATCTGGTAGAGTTTCAGAAAGAAGAAAGAAACCTTTCCTTCTCTGTCGGGAATATGTATGTGGGCAAAGTAAAAAAACTTATGCCCGGACTTAATGCATGCTTCGTGGATGTCGGCTTCGAAAAAGACGCATTCCTTCACTATCTTGATTTGGGACCACAGTTTCATTCTTATCAAAAGTATCTAAAGCAAGTCATCAGTGACCGTAAGAAACTTTTTCCTATATCAAAGGCAAACTCTCTGCCGGATATTGACAAAGACGGTTCAATATCAAATATCCTCCAGCAAGGTCAGGAAGTAATTGTTCAGATAGTAAAAGAACCTATCTCTACAAAAGGTCCCCGCCTTACATGCGAACTTTCATTCGCAGGAAGATATCTGGTACTCATTCCGTTCAACGACAAAGTTTCTGTTTCGCAGAAAATAAAATCTAGCGAAGAAAGGACACGATTGAAGCAACTGCTTCAGAGCATCAAGCCAAAGAACTTCGGTATCATAGTAAGAACAGTAGCCGAAGGAAAAAGAGTGGCAGAACTGGATGCAGAGCTGAAAGTGTTGCTCAAACATTGGGAAGAAACAATAACTAAGGTGCAGTCCGCTACAAAACTGCCCACACTGGTATATGAGGAAACAAGCCGCACTGTCGCTATGCTGCGCGACCTGTTCAATCCGTCATACGAAAATATTTATGTAAACGATGAAACCGTTTACAACGAAGTAAAAGACTATGTAGCCCTGATAGCTCCCGAACGCGGGAACATTGTAAAGCGCTACACCGGTCAGCTTCCCATTTTCGACAACTTTGCCATCACAAAGCAAATAAAATCATCATTCGGTAAGACAGTCTCATACAAAAGCGGGGCTTACCTCATTATTGAACATACCGAAGCGCTTCACGTGGTAGATGTGAACAGCGGAAACCGCTCAAAGTCAGCCAACGGACAGGAAGCCAATGCCCTCGACGTAAATTTAGGTGCTGCCGACGAACTGGCACGCCAGCTCAGACTCAGGGATATGGGTGGTATAATAGTTGTCGATTTCATTGATATGAACCTTGCCGAGAACCGTCAGAAACTATACGAACGCATGTGTCAGAACATGCAGAAGGACAGGGCAAAGCATAACATCCTGCCGTTGAGCAAATTCGGCCTTATGCAGATTACACGCCAAAGAGTTCGTCCTGCCATGGATGTAACCACAGACGAAGAATGTCCTGTATGTTTCGGCAAAGGTAAAATCAAGCCTTCGATACTTTTCACAGATTCTCTGGAAAGCAAACTGGACTATTTGGTCAACAAATTAAAAGTGAAAAAATTCACGTTGCATATACATCCGTACGTTGCTGCTTACGTAAACCAAGGTATGGTTTCACTAAAGCGTAAATGGCAAATGAAATACGGATTTGGTATCAAAGTCATTCCTAATCAGAACCTTGCAATGCTGGAATACAAATTCTATGATTCAAAAGGTGAAGAAATAGACATGAAGGAAGAGTTTGAAATCAAATAAATAAGCAAAAAGAAAGAAATAAAAGCTGCATGGCAGTCCTAAAACGAATAAAGGACTCCATGCAGCTTCTTTTTTTAAATGGCATTAAGATATAGATATTTGCATCATCCAACTAAAAATGCCATCTTTGCAGCAGAAATAAAAACAATAACCATAGACACATGAAAAAAACATTATTTACAGCTGCACTAGGAGCAATGGCTATCAGCGCCGGCGCACAACAAATCACAGAATCAGACCTGAAGGATATTCAGTCATCATTCGTGATGGACGCATCAACAAAGGCACTTCAGAACATCATCACAAACGAATCTAACCTAAGAAAGCTCTCGCTCAACAGAGACATTCAGGGTGAAACTGACCATTACTTCAAATATAAAGTGGACGTTAAAGGTATCACGGACCAGCAGCAGTCAGGAAGATGCTGGATGTTCACTTCGATGAACGTACTCCGCCCATCGGTAATGAAGCAGTTCAACATCAAGGAGTTCGATTTCTCACACAACTATAACTACTTCTGGGACATGTTCGAAAAGAGCAATCTTTTCCTTGAAAACGCTATAGCTACAGCAGACCACGATATGCTGGAACGCGACGTTGAGTTCTATTTCAGAACACCTGTAGGCGATGGCGGCGTATGGAACCTCTTCTATAATATCGCAGAAAAATACGGTGTAGTTCCTCAAACTGTTATGCCGGAAACTGCACACTCAAACAATACTACTCAGATGCGTTCTGTGCTCAACGAGCGTCTGCGTACCGGAGGATACGAACTCCGCAATCTGGTAAACGGCAAGAAGAGCAAAAAAGAGATAGCAGAAGCAAAGAAAGCTATATTGAAAGATGTTTACAGAATCCTTTCACTCTGCCTCGGTAATCCTCCAAGCCAGTTCGAATGGAGATACGAAACAGCCAATGGAGAAATCAAGACTCTGAAAACTACTCCTAAGGAATTCTACAACATGATCAAACCGGAAAACTATAACCCGGAATCATACGTCATGATAATGAACGACCCTACACGCGAATACTATAAGGTTTACGAAATAGCAAACTATCGTAATACATACGAAGGTGTGAACTGGGTTTATCTGAACTTGCCTAACGATGTCATCAAAAAAGCCGCTATTGCTTCTATCAAGGGTAACGAAGCTATGTATGCATCGGTAGACGTAGCTATGTATAATTCTGCCGTCGGTGTTTGTCATCCGGAAATGTTCGATTATTCTTCTCTCTTCGGAATAAAGCTTGATATGGACAAAAAAGCAAGAATCCTTACAAGAGAAAGCGGATCTGCCCACGCCATGTCTTTGAGAGCTGTTGACACAGACGAAAACGACAAGCCACTGAAATGGCAGTTTGAAAACAGCTGGGGTTCGTCTGCCGGTCATAACGGTTTCATGACTTTCACAGATAAGTGGTTTGACGAATATCTGTTCCGCATCGTGATAAACAAGAAATATCTTGACGAAAAATCTCTGAAGGCTGCAAAACAGAAACCTGTTGCACTTCCTGCTTGGGATTATATGTTCTAAAAGTCAGATTATAATATAAACAAATAAGAGCCATATCATAATCTCTTTTCAATAAGAGGATTGATATGGCTCTTTTATATTCACCACACGATAAAAATATCTTACATTCCTTGAAGTCTGTTCATCAATGAGTCACGAAGAACAGTATAAGCGGCCATGTTCTGCTGGCTTACAGGTTTCTTAGGCTGCGACTTGATTGTGAGCGGATTTATAGGTTTACCGTTCTCGAAGACACGGAAGTCAAGGTGCGGTCCGGTAGAAAGTCCGGTGGAACCTACATAGCCTATCACTTCTTTCTGCTTCACTGTGGAACCGACTTTCAAGCCTTTTGCAAAACGCGACAGGTGCATATATGTAGTGGTATATACACTGTTATGCTTAATCTTGACATAGTTTCCTCCACCATTAGCCTGATAGGCTTTGGCAATAACCTTTCCGCTACCGATAGCATAAACCGGAGTTCCCGTAGGAGCTGCATAATCCACTCCATGGTGCGCACGATAGCGTTTCAGCACCGGATGATAACGGCTATTGGTAAAGCGCGACGAGATACGGTAGAAATCAAGCGGAGCCTTCAGGAAAGCTCCCTCAAGACTGTTTCCTTTCTCATTGTAATACAGTTCCTCGCCATCCTGAGTGAACGGAATGGCATAATAAGTACTGTCCGATGCACGGAACGAAGCCGCAAGTACATGGAAGTTCTGAAGCGCATTTCCGTCAACATATTCCTGCTCGTATATCACACGGAATTCATCTTCTTTCTGAAGACCGAAAAAGTCAATTGTCCAACCGAATATATGTGAGAGAACTATTGCAAGCTGCGGCGAAGTGTTACAGTCCTGCATGGCCACCCATAATGAAGATTCTATCTTTCCTTTCGCTTCTTTTGTTCTCCATTCCACAGTATTCATTCCGCGCGTAACCTTATAATCTCCTCTGAGGTCGAAAACGATATACGATTTCGGGTCTTCCTCGTAAACAAAGAACTTTGGAGTGGCAAGACTGTCCTTCGAAGTAAACATGGCATACGCTCTTCCGCTTCGTATCTTCCTTACATCGAACACTCCTTCTGTTTTAAGATTAAGATCATGAATGTTCTGCGCATTCAGTCCGTGATCAGACAATATGAACGACAGGTTCTGATTAGGTTTTACTATACCGTATTTCACATTGTATTTATCTACGGGAATACCATATTTGTAAGTAATCTCTTCTACCTCGGCAAAGTCCGTCACTTCCACTTCATCAAGCGATTGTTCTTCACTCTCTATCGAACGGTAGTTGTTTACTGTCAGGACTGCCACAAGCACAACCGCTACAGCCACCAGAGCCAATATTATTTTCTTCTGCTTATTCATACTTATTCCAACTGCTCATTGTGTTAATGTCTTTTCTTATTTTATTTCTCGTTTCACTGTCGGGATAACCCAATGTAATCAGAAGAGGAACTCTCTTGCTACCTATACCAAGCAACTTCTTCACCTTCTTTTCGTCAAACCACCCGAGAATACATGTTCCCAGTCCAAGCTCGGCAGCCTGAAGACAGAAATTCTCCACAGCAATACCAACATCAAGAAGAGAATACTCCTTATCCTTTATTACGCTGCCTATACGTGCCGTAAAGTTCATTTTTTCCAATACTACAGCCACTATCACCGGACACTGCACAGCAAACTTGTTCATTCCCATACCGGCAGCTGCCGATGCCATTTCTGAGAGAAGTTCAGGCTTATCAACAACCACAAACTTCCATGGCTGACTGTTGCATGCCGACGGAGCCAATCTTGCAGCTTCAAGGCATCTGATAATCATTTCCCTATCTACTGGAGTGTTCTTATACTTTCTGTCACTCTGACGTTTCTTTACCAAATCAATAAATTCCATAATAATCTAAAAATTATTATTTTCAATTAGTATTTAAACACCATTTAAATACCGTTTAAACAGTGTTTAAACGATTAATTATTTAAAACGGACTCGGAGACACTATCTCTATCTCCTTATCCGATACCGGATGTCTGAATACGAGTCTTGCCGCATGAAGGCACAGTCGCAGAGCCGAATCAGGGTTTCCATAAAGCTCGTCTCCCGATATAGGACAGCGCAGTCCTGAGACATGAGCCGAATGTACACGCAACTGATGAGTACGCCCGGTATAAGGCTTGAAAACGACTTTTGCCCGCCCATCCTTTACTAATTCAACCTTATATTCAGTTATTGCCGGCTTGCCATTCTCAAAATCAACCATCTGTCGCGGTCTGTCAAGAGGATTCAGACATATAGGCAAATCTATGATTCCACATTCCTGCGACGGGACACCATCCAAAATGGCTACATATTCCTTTGAGATACTCCTTGTCTCGAACTGAGACTGCAACCGGGCATGCACATCCTTGTCCTTGGCAGCGAGAAGTATCCCTGACGTAGCCATATCAAGACGATGAACCACCAAAGGACCGGTAGCGTCAGGATACATCAGTCTTAACCTCTGCTGTACAGAGTCCAAATCATTCTTTCCAGGCACCGAAAGCATACCCGACGGCTTCTCTACCGCCACTATCCATTCATCCTCATACAAAATCTCAAGCGGAGTATCCTTAAACAAGTCCTCTGCCAACGGATTAGGCTCCACATCAAGCCCTACGAGCATGTGTTTCAGAATAGGTTCACATTTACCTTTGCAAGAAGGATAGAAATAGCCGTCGTGACGAATCTCATCTTTGGGCGACATTCCACACCAGAATTCTCCCATAGCCAAAGGCTGCAAACCATGCAGATAGGCATACTGCAGGAGTTTAGGCAAAGCGCACTCCCCTGCTCCTGCCGGCGGCAATCCCTGAGGGGTATCTTTGAATATCTCGCACAAATCTTTGCGCTCACCCTTTGCGTTAAGCATATTAAATTGCCTGAACAGCCACAATTGCAATGCAGCCGAACGAGTCTTTCTCTCTTGCTTCAACAGCAATATCTCTGTTTCAAAACCTTTCACCCGCTGCCCTACTTCATTCAGTCTTTCCTTCCATGAGTTTTCCAGTCTCTTATATTCAGCCTTTTGGAACTGACTCTCACGAATCATGGCATCCAGTTCTTCAGGCGAAAGATTGCCATCAGCACGTTTTTCGTCTCTCTCCTTTTTGCTTCTCTTCAGTTCCTCTTTGGCAGATGCCAAGAAAGAAGATGACTGGAGCTTTGTATCTTCCAGCTCTTTCTTTGCCAAAATATAAGAATCACTCTTCGATATATCGCAGATACGCCTGTTCAAGGCTGATATTTCCGCTTCCTCTTTTCTGAAATAGCCGTCAGGATTCAGCAGGTCATATACTGGTGGAACGAAGAAATCGTGCATATTGCTGCCGGCGAGATTTCCCGAGAAGGCAGCCAGATAACCGATACTTCCGTCCGCAGTCCTTACTATCAGTACGCCAAACATCTTGCCTTTACCGATTTCATCCTGCCATTCTTGGCGAGTAGATAAATAAGACCGAACCTCACCCGCTGCAATTCGTGTCAGCGGATGAGGTGTATAATGAAAAGGGAATGTAAATTTCTCCGGTAGAGAAACTCCCTCTATATTCTGTTTGAAAAAATGAATCACTTCTATCTATCCTCCAAATTCAAACAAATGGTGAATTATAAATTATTAATCCAATTGGCAATATCCTTCAGAACTTCTTCGGAGCAGGTCTCTTCAATATTGTAGTAATCTACCGCAGTCTCAGGCCTACAATGCTGAAACAGGTGATTGAGTCCAGGATATTCTTTTATAAGGTTCTTTGGATTCTTATCGCCCAAAAGTCTCCTGATATTGTTCAAATTACTTTTTGAAATAACCTGGGCATCGTAGCTGCCGTTTATTGCCATTACAGGTATGGTTATTTTTTTCAAATCATTTTCAGGATTGTAATCCATGAAAAACTCCAGCCACGGATTTTGGGGCTGCATGGACATTTCCTTTCTCACTGTATTTACACTGACATTAGCCTGAATACCCTTCAACTTCAACAAAGCATTCTGCTGTTCGGCCAGCAGAGTATCGCCCTTGATTCCAGGACCTGCCATACTTACTATGAAATCCGGTTTCTTATCTGCTGCAAGCATAAAAGCTATCATTCCACCTTCGCTATGACCAAGGACACCAACTTTTCCGAATTTTCCACTTTTCCTAAGCCATTGCAAACCGCAATCCGCATCCTCGGCAAAATCCTCGGAAGTTGCATTCTTTACATCGCCACCGACCGACTTTCCTGTTCCCCTGTCATCGTACCGCAAAGAAGCGATACCGCATTTTGCCAGATAATCGGCTATCACGAGAAACGGCTTATGTCCAAAAACCTCTTCATCGCGGTTCTGTGAGCCACTGCCGGTAACCATTAACACCACCGGCACTTTTTTATTCGGATTATAGCCTACCGGATACGTCAATGTTCCTGACAGTTTTGCATTAGCGTTCACATTACTGAAAGTAACCTCCTCAGTGCCATAGATATACGTTACTGTAGGTTCCTGAGGTCTGTTCGGTTTATTAACTTCTCCCGGTCTAAGTTCAAGCGGAAAAGACATGCCGAACTGATTGAATTTTCCTTTAATCACGCCATCGACAAGTTTTCCATTATAAGTCATGTTTATAGCAGCCACGCTTAACGAGACGGAATCCTCTGTCAAAATCTGAAGATTTACAGGGATACCTACAGCACTTTGTGCCGGAACATCCATCTTACACGACGGCTTGCCGTCTTCTTCATACTGAAAATGAAAAACGATTTCCAGTTTCTGGTTTGCGGCAGTCAGCATACCTTTCCACGTACCGTTTATCTTTTGTGCGTATGATACAGAAGCAACCGAAATAAGTAATATAAATAAAAGAGATTTTTTCATTATATGGATTCAGTTATTACATATTTATTATGGCTTAAAACATTTCTCTCTGACGACAGAAACATCCGGCAAATTTCTCGTCCACATTTTCTATAGGCTGACGGAAAAGTCCATAGACAGAAGAGCCGGAACCGGACATTGAAGCATACACAGCACCGAGGTCGTACATCTTGTCCTTAATGGCAGCAATCTCAGGATACAGCGCAAAGACACTATCCTCAAAATCGTTTACCATCACGTCTTTCCACTTCTCCACGGGCATCTTGATTATTTCTTTAAGGGACAATTCAGGTCTGTGAGGCTTGATTTTCGAAAAAGCGTCACGCGTTGACACGAAAATATCCGGCTTCACCAATACTATATAGTAATCAGCCAACGAAAGTTTGACAGGCTCGAATATATTACCTATTCCGGTTGCAAATACAGGCTCATTGCGCACAAAGAAAGCACAGTCAGCACCAAGTTTTGCCGCATATTCTTCCATTTTCTCCAGACTCAGTCCCAAAGCGAATTTCTGATTGAGCATCTTAATCATAAAGGCACAATCGGAAGAACCGCCTCCAAGGCCTGCCCCACTCGGTATATGCTTGAAAAGATGAATATCGACAGGAGCAAGATTGAAATCCTGTTTCAGGAGTTTATAAGCCTTGACCACAAGATTGTCATCCGGATTGCAATCAAGAGCATTACCCTTCATACTGATTTTATAATCAACACCCTCCTCTTCCAATGGTTTTACTTCAAGGGCATCCTGAAGATTGATAGGGAAAAACACTGTTTCAAGGTTATGATATCCGTCCGGGCGTTTTTCGACTATATTCAAGCCCAGATTTATTTTGGCATTTGGAAATGTTATCATTGTCGTAGAATTTATAATTTCTTCAAATATAGCACTTATGTTTTAATTATTTGTTCCTGATAGCAAAAATATAATAGACCATTATTGAAAGCAACATTGCCGTTACAGATATTCCTATAGCAGGATTTGCCCAAGGATAATTGATGGACAATGCGTTGAAGACAAGCATCAGACAGATAAGAATATTTACAATTCTCATTAACCGAAGCGCCATAACATATTGCTTCACAATATTCTGTCGTGATATTCTCACCGGGAAACGTATATATTCCACCGGAGTGTAAGGACATGTAAATACCAGCAGACAAACAAGAAGATTTATCAGGAAACCTGCCAGCGTATCCTTATTTTCAAATCCACTATTCGCCACAAAATATATACATCCAGCTATTACCATCAGCGCTGAAACCGCCTCAAACACCCTGTCAATCAAAGAAGGATGATACTTGATATTTATATCCTGATCATGAACCGAATATGGCCCAAGATTTATATTAAAGAAATGTATTCTAATCTTTTTCATCGTCTGTCACCCTTTCTTTTCGTGTTTTCTTCAGTCGGCCACTTTTTCTCAATGCCTCGTTGATTATCCACTGAAGCTGACCGTTGGTACTGCGGAATTCATCCGCAGCCCATTGCTCAATGGCTTCCATAGTTTCCGAATCCACACGAAGCACAAAACTCTTTATCGAACTTTCTTTTTTGGCCATAATATTGTTTATTCCAGTTTACCTGAATAATATGAATAGTAATTATTGAATACATTAAGTGATAGAAATGCGCCAAATAGAATTGAAATTGCCACCAGACGCAATATCATATCCATAAGTCCTGTTACTCCACATTTAAAATAGTAAGAAACACAAAGAATCAATACTATCATTAAAGTATAGAAAGCGAAGAGATATAAAGCACACACCACTCTATTCTTAATGTACAATCGGTCTGTAAAGTTATTCAAGACAATATATTTGAATTCTTTTACCGGCTTGAAATATCTATAAGCATAATACAATATAGAAAGGACTAAAAGCGAGAGTAATAATCCATAAACCAATATCTCGTCTTCAACCGGTTCTACAGATTGTATAAAAAATTTTACAAAGCCATTAACCGAAATAACCAAAGTCATTACTATACTCAACAGCATCGGTATGAAAGAGGATACTCTTGTAGAACAATAATATCCCTTTCTCCTATCAAAAGACTTCATCCTAAACATAGCACTGTAAATATAATTCAAAGAAAAACAAATCTATCAATGATGCAATGTACCAGTATTAACCACAGGTTGTGCAGCCTCATCAGCACAAAGAACAACCAGCAGATTGCTTACCATTGCAGCTTTACGTTCCTCGTCAAGTTCCACAATCTCTTCATCTGAAAGTTTGTCAAGAGCCATTTTAACCATCGAAACCGCACCTTCAACGATTTTTTCCCTCGCACTGATGATTGCAGATGCCTGCTGGCGACGCAACATCACAGCCGCGATTTCAGGAGCGTATGCCAGGTAGTTTATCCTTGCCTCCAGAATTTCAATTCCCGCCATAGCCAGACGTTCATTCAGTTTCTGCTCCAACTGTTCATTTATCTCCTCACCACCGGAACGCAGAGTCAGTTCATCAGCTTCCGACTCATTATTATCGTATGCATACTGTCCTGCCACCTGACGCAAAGCTGCATCACTCTGTATGCGTACAAAATTCTCAAAAGCATTCATGCGGCTGCCCACAGTACTTCCAACAGTTACTTCCTTACCATTAGAAGTTGAAGTATTAGCTATTGTCTGAGAGTCAATTTCAAACATTGCCTTGTAAGTATCCTTCACCTTCCAAACAAGTACAAGACCTATCAGTACAGGATTACCAATTTTGTCGTTCACCTTTATAGGCTCAACATCCAGGTTTCTTGCACGCAAAGAAAGTTTCTTCTTATCCATAAAAGGGTTCACCCAAAAGAATCCAGTTTCCTTGAATGTTCCTTTATACTTTCCGAAGAAGACCATCACCCTGGCCTCATTAGGTTCCAACTGCATATATCCGCTCCAAAATATCAACCATACCAAAATACACAATGCACCTACTATATACAAAGCTATAAGCCCTGGAAGGAAGCAAGCAACTGCAGCTCCTGTAAGCACTACCAAATGTAAAAACAAGGCTAAAAAGCCATTCATCTTAAAACCTTTGTAAACTAATTCTCTTGTGTCCATAATTATAAGATTAAGTGATATTATTTTGATATCACAAATATATGGATTTAATTTTACTTTCAAAAGAAATTAGAGATTTTTTTATACTCTAACATGTAATTATATCCTTTTAAAAAAAGCCTCACAAAGCCTATAAAAAAAATGTGGGCAAATTCGACTTTAAACTTGCCCACATTTTATCTTAAACTTGCCCACGTTTTTTTATGACGTTTGAAACTAAAAAAATGAATGTGTATTACCTCATTAAACCATAAACTTGATAGCCTGTTATTACTGACTATCCATATTCAGTCGTGACATTTCGTAACCCAAACTGAAAGTTCCGGCGTTCCCAGTTTCATACGACAAATTTAATTTGGCCGCAAACAAATCCCAGTCCGCCTTACGGTAATAGTCCATAGATGTTTCAGCACCGTCGCTTTCCCATTCACGGATATTGCCACGGTTCCGGTCAGTCTTATGAAGATAATCACCGAATGCGTTCATCTTCCAACCATTCTTCCAGTCGTTTGTATAATACAGATTCAGATGGTTGCTGACGGACTTGTCAGCCACATAGCTGAGATTCCTGATAAAGGTCGAAGTTCCTTTGTCCGGTATCATGGAAAGCGTATCGTTTGAGAACGTATTGCCTTCGCTGTATTTGCCTTCATATTTCAAGCCGATCTCCGATTCCGGAGAAAAATGATAAGACACCCCTCCCGTATAGGCATGGCTTTCGTTGAAGATTTGTTTTTGGTTCAGGTTAGTCAGATTCCAGATTGTGTCACTTTGAGTCTGCTGGTAAACGTCAAGATCAGAATCCTTCTTTCCTCGGTCATAATTGTAAGAGAGAAAGAAGTCCCAGTTCTTGTAGTTGTAACTCCCGTTCATCCGGTAATTCTGGCTGAGATGATTTCCCTGCAGCAGATTACCACTGACATTAAAGGCAAGTCCTTCGCCCAGACGTCTGGTCTTGATCTCAATTACCGCACGCTGCTCCGAGTGATAACGCACACCCGTATTCGTCACCAGCCTGACAGACTGAATCTGGTCAATAGCCAGATTGTCCAGTTCTGTACGGTCTGTAACTTCACGGCCGTTGATGTAATAGGTAGGAAGACCTCTGCCTATCACCTCAATGTCTTCACCACGTTTCTGTATGCCGGGTATCTTGCAAAGCAAATCATCCAGTGTGGTTTGTTTGGCAAGAATCGTATTCGGTATATCAGCTGTAATTCCTTCCTTATCCAGCTTGAAGGGTTTCCTATATGCTGTTACCTCCACACCTTCAAGCTCGTTCTGTGACAGTTCCATTTTAACTACCGGCAGTGTGATATCCGTATTGACCTGTATATTCTCATACAATGTCTCATAGCCCAGATAAGAATAACGGATGATATATTCACCCTTATTGACAGATGTATTATACACTCCGCATGAGTCAGATACCGCACCGGTGACAAGTGTGCTATCTGCCTGATTCAGAAAAGCGACATTTACCATCGGCATCATCGAATTTTCCGAATCTAAGATTGTTCCTTTTATATTGTGCTGACTGTAAACAGGCAGTATAATCATACTGCCCATTATACCTAAAAACGTTTTTTTCATTGGTCAAACTTTAGAATTCATAAGGATAAGCGCATTATCTTCCAAAGCGTGATGAATCCACTTCCTTCTTTTCCTTACTGATACTGCCGCCAAAGCGGTAAACAAATTTTACAGAAACAGTACGGCTGTATTGTCCCATATTCAAATCAATATGCTGCCCTGCATAGCGGTTTCTCACCTTCATACGCATAGTATCGAATAGGTCAGAACATGTCAGGCTCAGCGTTGCCTTATCCTTCAGGAAGTTCCACTGTGCCCCTACATTGACAGTAAAGACCGGTTTCGTATCGCTGATACCGGAAATCATGCTTGAACGGTACATCGCATCCAGGTCAAAGCCCACATTGGAACCTACCGAGAAATGATTCTGCATGGCAAGCATACAGGCCCATTTCTTGCGGTCAAAAGGAATATACCAGAAGTTGTCGCAACGGTTACGGTCATTGACAACAGTAGCATTTACCTGAGAAGACAGCCACTCGCCGATATTGAACGGAATGTTGGCGCTCATACCGAAGGACTGGTAATAGTTCCAGTTCTGCGTGCGGTACACAAGTGCCAGACGGTCTTTTGCCTGATACATATCCATTGTGAAATAATCGTTGGTACGCTCATAGAACAGCGACAGCATATACTGCTGCAAGAAAAGATAATTGGCATTTACACTGTACACATTGGCAGGACGAAGTCCCTCGATGGTCTGAATCTCTTCGTAGGCATTCATGTAAGTAGTACTGGTCTGCATATCCCAATAAGTTGGATAGTCCTTTTCTGATGATACCCCCAGCATGAACGTATGTTTCTCCGAAGGCGAATAGGTCAGACTAGCCTGCGGATAGACCGCCCATTTATGATAGTCACCGATGGAGTAATACTCACCGGTTGCCGAGAGAGAAAGTGACAGTCCGTTTTCAAACTCCTTGTCGAAGCCTCCATAAAAGTTGGTAATCTGCTCATAAAGACGTGAAGAAGAATTACCCACATCATCCTTTCCTTCAGTCTGATTGAAGAACTGAGAGTTCTTGTTGTCCGTATAATCATATCGGACACCGTATTTCAAAGTCCAGTCATTGGCAAGACCGTGACTCTGGTCGGCATATACAGAGAACTTACGGATTTTCTGGTCTGAAGTATAGTCAAGTAACTGGCGTGTATTGTCAGTCAATTCACTTTCAAGACGATTCTTGTCATTCATGGTGTAGTCCGTATAATCCATACCAAAATCAAGTCCGAATCCGGAAGAATAGCGGGCAAAAATTTTGTGCAGACGGCTGTCCTGCAACTTGTCATTGTGACTGTTCTGGAAGTTTCCGTTCACATCAATCGTACCTTTACCATTATCGGAAAGGGCACCGTTGTAACCCACGCTCAATTCATTATCCTCGTTTATCTGATAGCCATATTCAGCATAGATATTATGCATCCAGCCCTTTGTATTGATTTTCTGTGTCTGCGTGATGTCATATATTTTTCCTTCATAGGTATGCTGGGATGCCAGCTCCATCACAGTCATTATGTGCGAATAGCCCGGATTGTAAGATACATTCAATGATGACTTGCCCTTCGTCATCAGGAAGTTTACATTGCCGCTGTAACTGCTGAAATACTGGTTGCTGTAGGTTGCCGACAGTTCACCCTGGATAGTATTGTCGTCAGCCTTAGCAGTCACAATATTGATGGCAGCCCCGCGCACATGATATTCGGGAGGTGTATTATACATCACCTCGGCTGTCTGCACTTGCGAAGCGGAAGTATTCTTCAGCATCTCAATCAGCTGTTCCTGTGTCAGCGTACTTGCTTTTCCATTCAGGATAACCGTTACGTCCTTTGCGCCCACCAGTGAGAGTTTGCCGTTCCTGTCCTGCACACCAGGCAACTTACAGATAGCTTCGTAGGCATTATTGACGATATGCTTTTCTGAGATTGCCGAAATATCGTAATTCAGCTTTCCCTGTTCCACGGTAACAAACGGGCGTTCTCCCTCGATAACCACTTCTTCCAGATTGTAGTCTTTTGCTTCCAAAGTAATAATACCGGCATCACGCGCCTGTCCCTTAACCTGTCTGGTCTGATAAAGCAGATGCTGGACTATGAGCTGATAATTCTCTGGTTCGGGTTCAAGCACGAATGTACCGTCTGCTGCAGATATAGCTGCACCCAGATAGGTTGAATCCGGTAGCTGCATGACGATGGTAGCACCTTCTACCGGCTGCTTGTTTGTATCTACCACTTTTCCAGTTGTCTGACTGAAAGCAGATGTTGAAAAAACAATACAGATCAAGGTGCATATTATAATTCTTCTATTATACATTATTGGATGATAATTATAAAATGGGGTTCATATAAAGGATTTTTGTAAAAAGCCCTCAAATGTACATATTATAAGTAGAAATTCTGTCTATTAGTTTCATAAAATTCACCATTCTACAAATCCCAGGGCCACAATTAACCTTTAATTCCATTTGAAATAATTGTTTTATATATTTCTTTTTCTAACTTTGCTTTTAGCATTCATAATAACAACATTATCCCCAAAAAGGAATGGGCTGCCTGACACAATATGAAAAATACAATACTTGGAATGAGATTAATTATTTCATAACAATACTGGTTTTAACAACTAGCCATATATCAATGGCAGATGAGATAACAAATTACAGACTTCACATCAACAAAATAAACCAGGAAGCTTGTAATCTACATATCACATGCTCTTTCTCATTGAATTTCCAGGACGCAGACAGTGTCAGCATGAATTTTGGCGGTGGTCAGGAATTTTCAATAGACAATCTGAGGATTGACGATAAAGAGTTTGAATATGAATATAACCTCAAATCAAAGAATATTGTTTTCCACAAAAGGGAGACACAGACAGTACAGGTTAATATGGATTACGATTATACTAACTTGTCAGCATTTTTCATATATGGAGAAGGAAATGCAGAACTTTGGGAGAGCAGCTTCGGAGAATACTATTATCCGTATGTTCCGAACACATATATGAACGTTACCATGAATGTGGCAACACCGGATTCTCTGTCCCTAATATGCTCCTATCCCCTGAAATCTGCTCATTCTAAAGGATATAGCGGCAGATTGCAAAACATATTGTCTCAATCACTCACACTGGCTTTCATCCAGAACGATGCTTATCAGCAGACCAGGGAGTATATTCCTAATGAAATATTCATTTATCAGATAAAAGATATGGAATGCAGTGATAAGCGTTACAAAGAACTGCTTCAACTGACAAAAGCAAGCATTGATTTTTTCAACAGAATTTATGGTGAAGATTATATCTCAAAAGAAAGAAACGTAATGACATTACCTACATATCTGTTCCACAATGGAAAAGGATTCAGCAACAGATATAACATCGGATTCATTTCCGCTTCACAGGAAAAATTCTCTACATATCCTGACATTTACCCGCTGGTACATGAAATAGGACACAGATGGCTGGGTGAATGGACTCTCCTTATTGACGACGGAGAGCCCGGTGCTTATTTCATCAAGGAGTCTTTGAATGAGTTTATGACACTAATGTTTATCCGTCAGTTCTATGGTCCTGAATCATACATGACGCAGATTGAAAAATGCAGAACCGAGTATAATACAATCAAAGGGACTCCCCAAGACGAGCCAATTGTAAATATGGTAGAAAATAACAACAATACGATTGTTTACAGAAAAGGTCCTTTGGTACTGGACTATATTGCGAAAGAAATAGGATATGAGGAACTTATGAAAGTCATATCCAAATTCTATCAGAAATACGCTGGAAAATATCCTTTGAAATACATGGATTTTATCAATCTGCTAAATGAATGCAATACAGCAACCGGTAATAAACTAGATCTTTTGCTAAGTACTCAAACATTGTATTTGTAGTTAAAATATTTCAAATCTTAGACTTAATATTAATAATAGAAATTCTAATATAAAGGAGTTTGTAATATATGAAGTGACCCCTAAAAATTTTATCAAACTTTTAGGGGTCACTTCATTATATATTCCGTGTTGATATACTATTAATCGATGATATCAAAGCCGCAATATGGAACCAAAGCTTTAGGTATCTTTATACCTTCAGGAGTCTGATTATTTTCCAATAAAGCAGCTACTATTCTTGGCAAAGCCAAAGCTGAACCATTCAATGTATGACAAAGTTCTGTTTTCTTGTCTGAGTTTCTGAATCTGCATTTCAGACGGTTTGCCTGATAAGTATCGAAATTAGAAACAGAACTTACTTCCAACCATCTCTGCTGAGCCTCTGAATAAACCTCGAAGTCATAACATATTGCAGCAGTAAAACTCATATCACCACCACAGAGACGAAGAATTCTATATGGAAGTTCCAACTTCTGCAACAATCCTTCTACATGATCCAACATCTCCTGATGAGACTGTTTTGAATGTTCAGGTTTATCTATTCTTACCAACTCAACTTTAGAGAATTCATGCAGACGGTTCAATCCACGAACATCCTTTCCATATGAACCAGCCTCGCGACGGAAACACTGAGTGTAAGCACAATTCTTGATAGGCAACTGCTTTTCGTCAAGGATTACATCCCTGTAAATATTTGTCACAGGAACCTCAGCTGTAGGAATCAGATACAAATCATCAATATTACAATGATACATCTGACCTTCCTTGTCAGGCAACTGACCTGTTCCATAACCTGATGCTGCATTCACAACTGTAGGAGGCATAATTTCTTCATATCCAGAAGCGCGTGCCTCATCGAGGAAGAAATTGATAAGTGCTCTCTGTAGTCTTGCTCCTTTACCTTTGTATACAGGGAAGCCTGCGCCTGTAATCTTCACACCAAGGTCAAAATCAATCAGATCATATTTCTTTGCAAGTTCCCAGTGTGGCAACGCGTTCTTTGGAAGTTCTGTTTCCATACCGCCTTGTTTTACCACGACGTTATCTTCAGCGCAAGAACCTTCAGGCACTTCATCATAAGGAACATTAGGGATAGTGTACAATATTTCCTGCATTTCTTCAGAAGCTTTGTCCATTTCAGCCTGCAATGTCTTGCTGGCTTCTTTGAATTCGGCAACCTTATTTTTTGCAGCTTCTGCTTCTTCTTTCTTGCCTTCCTTCATCAGCATTCCAATACTCTTGGAAAGTGAATTTACCTCAGCAAGATTTCTATCTAGTTGATTCTGAGCATTACGTCTTCTGTCATTGCATTCCAACACTTTTGCTATGGCTTCTTTAGCATTAGCAAAATGCTTTTTCTCAAGTCCACGAATAACCTTATCGGTATCCTCTGTAATTTGTTTAATAGTGAGCATATTTTTCTACTTTTATAAACGTTCCATGTAAAAATATGTGCAAAGATATATTTTTTTTATCAATTATACAGAGAGACTAAACTTTTTAATCAGAAAACAGGCAAAGTATAGACCAATCCCAATGAAACGCGCTGCTGATTATAGCTGTTTGCTCCATATTTTCTGGCCTTATCTGTCAGATGAGTATTTTTATGGAGCAAATGGAGATACACTATCAGTTCACTGTCTGACATTGGATAGTATTCAGCACAGAACTGTACATTCCATGTCCTTCTATAGTTACCTGCCTGAAAATCTTCAGACGACTTATATACGTTGCCCAATTCGTATGCTCCTTTCACATACAAATTGAGATGAGGCGAAACTCTGTAATCCAAATTGGCTATTGTAGTAAAATACTCTACATTTCTGGCTGTAACCACAGCATTGTCCTTTGTATCATAGACAGATGTCACAAGTCCTTTTGAGTCCAAACCTTCACGCGAATACATAAAATCTATATATCCAAGAAAAGGTTTCTTATCCCATACATTTCCACACGTAAAATAAAATATATTCTTTCCTTTTGCCAATTGTCCGTATGAAAGTGAATATCTTAACTGCATAGCACGATCAACAAAAAAGCCATCCCAGTTTACTGTCCCTAGCACAGGTATTTTCGAATCTTCAATACCTTTTGGTAAACCATACATAAACTGATCCTCAATAGTAGAGTTTCTATTATTTGTCACCTGAAAGTTCAACATCTGATTTTGGTTGATACTATATGCCATATTCAACCCTACCTGATAGGCAGGTATGGTATTATTGAAATCAGAATAATGCCTCACTTTTATCGCATTCACCCAGCATTCATATCCGCTGAACTGCACAGGCTGTTTGCCCGCAGTGAGATGCCAACGGTCATTCAACTGCCACCCAACCATAGCCAACTCCACCGAGCCGGCAAGATTATCCAGCGGAATGTTAGGATTTGTATATTTATTGAACGACTGTCTGAAATGATATGAAAACTTTTCTCTGAAAGCTCCAAGAACTTCCAATCTGACACGGTGCACCTTAAAAGCCATGTTTTCTAAAGAGCCATTGGTAAAAGCCGCATCTGCAGCAGTACAAAACTGTATGTTCATATTTGCCCAATCAATGTCTCTCCTACCGTCAGTCACACGTTGAAGCAATGTTTTTTCTTCTGCAGGAACTAAAGACAAATCCTGTGCAATCACACTTATATTTACTCCACAAAAAAGAAACAGCAATACTATTGCTAAAAAACAATTATGACCGAATGAAAATGCTTTAAACATAAAATATAAATATTCATTATTATTCATTAACAATGAAATAACACCAAATGTTCAAGAGAAAATTTATTTAACGTGGTATTATCAAAGTGAGTGCCTCTGGCATTATAGAAACTTCAAAAGGATAATACTTGTCAGTCCAGATACGTCCGTCTATACTTATTTCCGCGTTTCTAGCACGCAAAACTTTTATTGATTTAGTTCTATATGGCTTGACAATCTTATGATTCAGCAATCGTCCCTGCTGAAGCATCCACAAACCGGATATAAGTTCCCGAAGCTGAGGTCTGTATATTACTGATACATCCAACCATCCATTATATGGAACTGCACTGGGAGTTAACCCATACCCTCTGCAGCTACCAATACATACAGCCATAATACGCCCCTTGATATGTTCATTATTCAGCTTTATGTGCATTCTATGCAATTTACGTTCAAAGGCCACCAAAATCAAAGAAGACAAATACGATATAAATGGAATTCCCCAAAAACGCTTTGTTTCATTAGTTATCATCACTATTCTGGCACCCAAACCCATATATAAAGCATTCAGGAAAAATCTGTTATTGTGAGTTTCTCCGTTAAAATACTCCAAAACACCAACATCAACTTTTCTAAGACGTCTGTTTATCAGTACATCAACCGCTCCCTTATAATCATCAGAATCAAGACCCCAATATTTTGCAAAATCATTTCCAATACCATTAGGAATGATACCAAAAGCTATTGAATGTTTATCCTCCACTTCCGACTGCATTATTCCGTTAACAGCATCATTAATAGCTCCATCACCTCCAACCACTACAATGGTCTTGTATCCATTATTAGCCATAGTCCTGGCCAAACGTTCCACAGAGCCAAAACCTTCAGATTGTACATAGTCATACATAACGTTCTGACTATCCATATATTCACGGATTTTAGCCCATCTTTTCTGAGCTTTTCTGCTTCCGGCCTTGGGATTATAAATTATTCCCCATCTGTTAGGTTCTACTGCCATATATTTAAAGTTTTATATATAATACTAATACGTACTGCACATTCCGTCACGCGTTCATCAGATTCAGGATTGCTTCAATTTTCTGCTTCATGTTCCATTCCGCATTTATCCAATTAATCGTAAATCCTCTCCTTTCCATACCTCGGAACCATGTCATCTGACGTTTTGCAAACTGATGTATTGCAATCTCCAATTGCTGACACATATCTTCGTACGTCAAATTTCCTGTCACATAAAGCGTTAGATACTTATACTCCAAACCATAATAAATAAGATCCTCGGGATGAATTCCTGAGTCCAATAATCTTTTCACCTCATCCACCATTCCCTCATCAAGTCTTTGGCGCAGACGGTCGGATATTTTTTTCCTTCTCAGTTCACGGTCAATATCCACTCCAATTATTAAACTGTTAAAAGCAGGGAAACTGCGTGCCTCAACATTATTTTTTAAATAATATTCTTCTATTTCAATAGCCCTGATGGCACGTTTGGCTGTATCAACATCAGTAGAATTATGTAATTTCTTATATGTCGAAAGGATTTCTGTAAGTTCATCCAGCGACTTATCAGCAAGGCTTTCTCTCAATTCCTTGTTTTCAGGTACAGGTATAAGCTTATATCCTTTTAATACAGACTCAATATACATTCCTGTACCTCCACATAATATGACATCTCTATTTCTCGACTTTATATCCTCAAAAGCACTTAAAAAATCTCTTTGAAACTCAAACACATTATATTTATAACCCGGGTCAGCAATATCTATCAGATGATAAGGCACATTATATCCATCCACCACATAATCCTTAAGGTCTTTCCCTGTACCGATATCCATTCCGCGATATATCTGCCTGCTGTCACCGCTGATAATCTCTGCGCCGGTTTCCTTTGCCAGGGAAGCCGCCAGGCTCGTTTTTCCCGAAGCAGTAGGTCCCAATATGGTTATAAAATCATATTTCATAGAGTAATGATATTTATTCTTGAATATTCTGTCTACAAAGATAGTTTATTTTACATTAAAGATACAAAAAGAGCATAAAAAAAGAGCCACCCTGAAATCAGGGTAGCTCTTCATATTTGGTTTCGTATTACTAATTAGCAGTTTACAGAAGCCATGTGAGCGATCAAATCCAATACTTTGTTAGAGTAACCGATTTCGTTGTCATACCAAGAAACAACTTTAACGAAAGTATCAGTCAAAGCGATACCAGCTTTAGCATCGAAGATAGATGTACGAGTGTCACCCAAGAAGTCAGAAGAAACAACTGCATCTTCAGTGTAACCAAGAACACCTGCCAATTCGCCTTCAGAAGCTTCCTTCATAGCAGCGCAGATTTCAGCATAAGTAGCTGGTTTAGCCAAGTTAACTGTCAAGTCAACTACAGATACGTCCAAAGTAGGAACACGCATTGACATACCAGTCAATTTACCGTTCAATTCAGGAATAACTTTACCTACAGCCTTAGCAGCACCAGTTGAAGAAGGGATGATGTTACCAGAAGCAGCACGACCACCTCTCCAGTCTTTCATAGAAGGACCGTCAACTGTTTTCTGAGTAGCAGTTGTAGAGTGAACTGTAGTCATCAAACCGTCAGTGATTCCCCATTTGTCGTTCAAAACCTTAGCGATAGGAGCCAAGCAGTTAGTAGTACAAGAAGCGTTAGAAACGAACTGAGTACCTTTAACGTATGTTTTTTCGTTTACACCGCAAACGAACATTGGAGTATCGTCTTTAGAAGGAGCTGACATAACTACATATTTAGCACCAGCTTCGATGTGAGCCTGAGCTTTTTCTTTAGTCAAGAACAAACCTGTAGATTCTACTACGTATTCAGCACCTACTTCGTTCCATGCCAATTCTTTAGGATCTTTGCAAGCTGTTACGCGGATTTCATTACCATTAACAATCAACTTGCTGTTTTCAACGTCAGCAACGATTGTACCGTCGAACTGTCCGTGCATTGTGTCATATTTCAACATGTAAGCCAAGTAATCTACTGGGCACAAGTCGTTAATACCTACGATCTGGATATCGTTTCTTTTCTGGGCTGCACGAAATACGAAACGGCCGATACGACCGAAACCGTTAATACCTACTTTAATCATTTTGTTTAAATTTTTAATGGTTTTATAATAAAGTTTGAAAACTATTAGATTTAATCAATCTTCTTACTTGATATAATCAATCTCAAGTTTTACAATGCAAAAGTAATGATTTCTTTTAAAACACAACACTTACAC
>NZ_JADYTF010000393.1 GCF_021530995.1 Bacteroides caecigallinarum | reverse complement strand
ACGGAGGATGCGAGCGTTATCCGGATTTATTGGGTTTAAAGGGAGCGTAGACGGGATGTTAAGTCAGCTGTGAAAGTTTGGGGCTCAACCTTAAAATTGCAGTTGAAACTGGCGTTCTTGAGTGCGGCAGAGGCAGGCGGAATTCGTGGTGTAGCGGTGAAATGCTTAGATATCACGAAGAACTCCGATTGCGAAGGCAGC
>NZ_JADYTF010000392.1 GCF_021530995.1 Bacteroides caecigallinarum | reverse complement strand
AGAGGCAGGCGGAATTCGTGGTGTAGCGGTGAAATGCTTAGATATCACGAAGAACTCCGATTGCGAAGGCAGCTTGCTGGAGCGTAACTGACGTTGATGCTCGAAAGTGTGGGTATCAAACAGGATTAGATACCCTGGTAGTCCACACGGTAAACGATGAATACTCGCTGTTGGCGATATACGGTCAGCGGCCAAGCGAAA
>NZ_JADYTF010000391.1 GCF_021530995.1 Bacteroides caecigallinarum | reverse complement strand
TGTCAGAGAAAGACAAAATCATTGAAGCTAAGGATAAAGCCATTGAATCCAAGGACAATCGTATTGCATCGTTGGAACGTAAACTGGAGTATCTTCAGAGGAAAGTCTGGGGAGCAATGTCTGAAAAGAGAAAACTCCCTGATGACCCAAACCAATTGAAACTTGACTTCGACAAGATGGATATGACTCCAGAGGAGGAAGAGGCA
>NZ_JADYTF010000041.1 GCF_021530995.1 Bacteroides caecigallinarum | reverse complement strand
CATTGGATGTTTTTAACTTGAAAATATTGGACAAAAGTAAAGAAAAAAGTATTTATAAATAGATTTTATCATTGAGTTTATCAAACTTAGGTTGATTATCAGTTTATTAAGTAATGCGTCAGCCCTGGATGACCGAACGTATTTGGGTGCCGACCATGGTGGGCAGTGCTGCCGACGATGGTCGGCAATGCTGCTGACGATGGTCGACAATGCTGCCGACGATGGTCGGCACCAGGAAATGTCTATGCTTTAAGTTAGAATTTGCTTCCGGCACCTCCGCCTCCGAAGCTTCCACCTCCGAAACTTCCTCCGCCGAAGCCACCGCCTCCAAAGCCGCCTCGTCCGAATCCTCCTCCCATGAAGATACCTCCGCCGAACGGTCCGCTTCGTCGTCCGTGATGATGGTTGTTTTCATCGTCCACACGCTGTTCTTTGCGTACATAGTGTCCGCAGTTTGAACAGCATGACACTATTTCTTCAATATGGTATGTAGGATATTTGGCTATGGTGCGTCTTGAAATGACTTTCATTGTCTGCTTATGGCATTTGGGACAGCGTCTCTGCCTGCGGATGTTAAGCCAGAGATAGAACATTGTAAATCCAATGACACCGAAAAGCAGTAGGAATAGCAGCCAGGAATCTTCGCCCGAACCTGAACTTGGGCTGTCTGGCGTTCCGCTTTCTCCGTCAAGGTATCCTCTGACGGCTTTTATTCCGGCAAGCATTCCTGCATCCCAATTGCCTTGCGAGAATGCCTTGTTCATGTATCTCACCTGTATTTTCTTGCAGATAGCATCTGGCAGTACACCTTCAAGTCCGTATCCTGTGGCAAACTGTATGCAGCGTTCGCCGGTTACGAGAAGTATTACAAGACCGTTGTCTTTTTCTTTCTGTCCTACTCCGTTTTCCTGACCGAGGCGGTATGCGAAATCAAAACAATCGCCGCCTTCAATTTGTTCTACGGCTACTACAAGAACCTGTATTCCTGTCTTCTGCTCCAGTGAAAAAAGTGTGGTGTCTATAGCGGCGACAGTAGAGGCGGAAAGAATATTATCAGGATTGCTGACGTAACGTGTACGGTCCATAAGATGTACCATTGGGACATCTTCTACCTTATATTCTTTTGCAGCTACAGTTATGCAGCAACACAATGCGAGCAGTATTGCTACGAAATGCAGTTTTCTCATAGTTTTATCAGAATTTTACTTCAGGTGCTTTTTCAGAACCTTCGGCTGCTTCGAAATAAGGACGTTTCTCGAATCCGAAAAGTCCGGCTATGATATTCTTAGGGAAACGGCGTATTGTAGTGTTATATGATTTTGCTGTTTCGTTGAACTTTCTGCGTTCTACGCTGATTCTGTTTTCTGTTCCTTCAAGCTGAGCCTGCAAAGCCTGGAAGTTTTCGTTGGCTTTAAGGTCAGGGTAGTTCTCTGTGATAGCAAGCAGTCGACCAAGCGCTGCACCTATTTCGCCTTGTGCCTTCTGGTATGCCTGAAGTTTTTCAGGAGTAAGGTCGTCAATGCTGATAGTTGCCTGGGTAGCTTTCGATCTGGCCGATACTACAGCATCCAAAGTCTCTTTCTCGTGTGCCGCATATCCTTTAACGGTATTTACCAGATTAGGGATAAGATCGGCACGACGCTGGTATTGGTTTTCTACGTTACTCCATGCTGTGCTTACTGATTCGTCCTGCGAAACGAGTGAATTGTAGGATGAAATACTGTAAATTACTAGAATTGCGATTACTGCTATGACAGTGATGATTGTCCAAGTTTTTTTCATAAGTTTTTCTTGTTTGTAAGTATTTAAGTTTGAAATTCGGCACAAACATAATAAAAATAACAGTTTATGCTACAATTTAGAATGATTTATCTTTGATATGGTCTATGATAGTTTTTTATGTTTTCTTCCGGAAAATATGTCTTTAATCCTTCGGTATATTTTCACTCCGGTCATGATACCGTCGTATGCAGCCATTCCGGTGTTGAAATGATGCATCATCAGGTCCATCTTGCTTTTTGTCTCAGGTGGAGAGAAAAGGTTCTGTGTCAGCTCATGTATTCTTTCCTTTGACTTTCTGAGCTCAGCTTTCTTTCTGCTTTTTCTTTCCGAGATAATTTGTATGCTGTATTTGGTTATATCGTTCATGACATGTCATTATTTAGGGTTATTCTCTTCTTTGTCTTTGTCTTCGAGGAATAATCTTGCCAGAAAGTTTACCATTGGCTGGAAAATTATTTTTTGGCGGAGTATGTATATTACTATTCCAAGCAACAGAATGCATCCGCCTATTATGGCATAACTGGCTATTATGTTGTTTACGAATGAATCAATAGTGTAGACCAGCATGAATGAGAAATAAAACAGAGCTGTCATTCCCAAAACTATAAGGACGCAGATCAGAATAAGTGTTGATATGAGAATGGTGAGCTTCTCCACAAGGTCAAGTTTGATATATTGTCCCTGAAGCTCTATGTATTTTTTGATTTCCTTGAATAGTGCTTCCAGATTGTCAATACTTTTGTCGTTGGCAAACATATTGTTTTCTTTACTTTGCGATTAATAAAAAAGGGAAGTTTAAAAGGAAGTTCCGTCAGTCGCGTTAGCGTGAGCGGCTTTTCCTTTTAAAATCCCTAGTAAGCTTTTTCAATTACTTGGTTTGACAGTTTTTTATGATTACTGTCGGTTTTGTTTTTTACTCGGCATCTTTTACTTCTGCTGCGATCTGGTCAACCAAGTCTTCCATTTCGGCACGGTTAAGCCTGATTCCTTTCTGACGAAGGATTTCAGCTATTTTTCTACGAGTGTCTTCGCCTTTCTCCGGAGCGAATAAGATTCCGGCTGCTGCACCTAGAGCTACCCCGCCCAAGAATGCTGCTACAATGTTTAATGCTTTCATGATAATTATGTTTTATCAGTGTGTATGATAATCATACTGTGTTTAAATTTGCTTTCTACAAATCTAATAAAAAAGATTTTATTTTGTCCGCATTTTTCAGACAAAAATTATCAATTTATTTACTCTATTGTATAATTAACTGATTTTAACAGTATAGAAAGGTTTATATTACTACTTTTGTCACGAAAAACTAAGTTAGAAAATTATTCAAACAAATAAATGGAAGGCAACATGAAAAAATTATTCGTTTTAGGAATGGGATTATGCCTGGTTTTGGCATTCTCTTCTTGTAAATCAAGTGAAAGTGCTTATAAGAAAGCATATGAAAAAGCGAAGCAAAATGAATTGGCTGAGGCTGCAAATCAGCAGGAAACAGTTGTTGAGGCAGCGCCTGTTGTAGAGGCTGCTCCAGTTGCGACTACACCGGCTCCTGTAACTCCGGCTCCTGTGCGTGAAGAGAAAGTAGAACTTGTTTCAGGCGACGGACTTAAAGCATTCAGTGTGGTTTGTGGAAGTTTTGGTGTTAAAGCTAATGCTGACGGATTGAAATCTACGCTTGATGGTCAGGGATATAGTGCAAAAGTAGTATACAATGCAGAACGTAATATGTATCGTGTGATAGTAGCTTCTTTCGATACAAGAGAGGAAGCTGCAGCAGCAAGAGATGCATTTAAGGCAAAATATCCAAACCGTCAGGATTTCCAGGGATCATGGTTGTTATATCGTGTGTATTGATTAGCATATTATTCTGAATTATTATTCTAATTATCATACTTATAAGCGATGGCATATATGCTGTCGCTTTTTTTTATACCTTTGCAATTTGTAAAAATAATTATGCGCATGATGAAAAATAGGTTTTATATTAGTTTTATAGGTTTGCTGATTTCTGTATCGGCAATGTCTCAGGAGACATTTGAATTGTTCAAATATGGTGATATGGACAGCTGGGTGACGCGTAGGATAGAAGAATCGTCTATTATAGGTGGTAACGTTAAATATTTGTATGAACTAGGTCCAGATATGAATTTTGACGGAAATATTCCATATAAAAACCAAGGAGGTTCGCCATGGGGGAATTCTAATGTAATGGCTAAAGTGGCAGGTATTGTAAAGACAAATACCAGTGTGTTCCCGGAAAAACTCAGTCATGGCAAGTGTGCACGTCTGGAAACTCATGTTGAAAGTGTTAAGGTGTTGGGGCTGGTAAATATATCTGTGATAGCATCCGGCTCTTTGTTTCTGGGTGATATTAAAGAACCGATAACAGGTACTAAGGATGGTGAAGAAAAGTTGAATTGTGGTGTTCCTTTTTCGAAAAGACCAAAGGCCATACGTTATGACTATAAAGTGAAAATGTCGGACCAGAAAGACAGAATCCGCATGACAGGCTTTAGCAAGAAATCTGTAGTGAAAGGTAAGGATGCGGCAATTATGGTTTGTTATCTTCAAAAAAGAACAGAAGATGCAGAAGGGAATATTATTGCAAAACGACTGGGGACAGCTGCAGTGAAATATTCGGAGAATTCCGACTGGAAGAAAGGTGCTACATACGAGATAATGTATGGTGATATAACCGGCAACAGTAATTATGTGCCTGAACTTATGGCTTTGGGGACCGGTGGGTATCATGCCCGCAACAGCAAAGGTGAGAGTGTGATGATTAAAGAAAACGGATGGGCAGATAAGAATGAAATTCCAACCCATATTATTGTACAGTTTACTTCAAGTATAGGTGGCGCATTTGTGGGTTCGCCGGGAAATACTCTTTGGATTGACAATGTAGGGTTGGTGTATTAACCAAATGCTAGGATTTTTTAAGTCTTATATATAAGGTGTTAATAAATTAATTTGTAAATTTGCTGCCAATTATGGGTAGAATTTTAGCTATAGATTACGGCCGAAAGCGTACAGGGCTTGCTGTTACGGATCCGATGCAGATTATTGCTAGCGGACTTACAACCGTTTCTACACACGAACTTGCTGATTTCATTCAGAATTATGTCAGTCGTGAAAAGGTAGACCGGATAATAATAGGTCATCCTAGACAGATGAATTATGAGGATTCTGAGAATATGAAGAATATTGTACCTTTTATGAACAGATTGAAAAAAATGCTTCCTGATATACCTCTAGAATTGGTTGACGAGAGGTTTACATCTGTTCTTGCACATCAGGCTATGCTGGTTGGAGGGCTTAAGAAAAAGGACAGGCAAAACAAAGCTTTGGTAGATGAAATTAGTGCTACTATAATTCTACAGTCTTATTTGGAATCGAAAAAATATTAATAAACAGAATAATTGCAATAAATATGATTTTACCGATTTATGTATATGGCCAACCTGTTTTGCGTAAGGTGGCTGAAGATATAACTCCTGATTATCCAAACCTAAAAGAACTTATTACAAATATGTTCGAAACAATGGATCGTGCAGATGGTGTGGGACTGGCTGCGCCTCAGATAGGATTACCTATACGTGTGGTTGTGGTAAACCTTGACGTGCTGTCCGATGATATGCCTGAATTCAAGGATTTCCGTAAGGCGTACATAAATGCACATATTGTAGAAACAGGCGAAGAACTAGTGTCAATGGAGGAAGGTTGTTTGAGCTTGCCAGGAGTGCATGAGAGCGTTAAACGTCCTGATAAAATACGTGTAACATATCTTGATGAAGATATGAATCCGCATGATGAATGGGTGGAAGGATATTTGGCAAGGGTTATGCAGCATGAATTCGATCATTTGGACGGAACAATGTTTATTGACCATTTGTCTCCATTAAGAAAACAGATGATTAAGGGAAAACTGAATAAGATGGTAGAAGGTAAGGCTCGTTGCGCTTACAAGGTGAAAACTGTAAAATGATAAAAAAGCTTCTATACATATTATATATAGGCTTGATGATGCCTGTGGCAGCCCTGTCGCAAATCAATACTGACAGGGTGATGACCATAGGTAAGAACGCTCTTTATTTTGAAGATTATGTATTGTCTATACAATATTTTAATCAGGTGATAAATGCTAAGCCATATCTGGCCGAGCCTTTTTTTTATAGAGGGTTGGCAAAAATTAATCTGGATGATTTTCAAGGAGCAGAAGCCGATTGTACGGAGTCGATAGAACGTAATCCGTTTGTTGCAAATACATATCAGATAAGAGGTATCTCGAGAATACGTCAGGAAAATTTTGACGGTGCCATTGCCGATTATCAGAAAGCATTGACTATAGAGCCTGAAAACGAGGCACTATGGCATAATCTTATACTATGTAGAATACAGAAAAAAGATTATTCAAGAGCCAGAGCAGAGCTTGATACGCTTATTTCTATATCACCTAAATATACAGATGCTTATTTGATGCGTACTGAAGTGTCCTTGAAAATGAAGGATACAATCCAGGCTATGACGGATGCAGACAAAGCAATTGAAATGGATAGGTATAATCCTGATCCGTGGGCATCGAGGGCTGTTCTTTTTATGCAGAGGGGAAAGTATGCCGAAGCTGAATCGGATTTTGATGAGGCTGCCAGACTGTCCTTCAAAAATTCCGGCATATATATTAATAGGGCATTGGCCAGATACCATCAGAATAATCTGCGGGGCGCAATGGCTGATTATGATATAGCACTGGACATCGATAAAAACAATCTCATAGGACATTACAACCGCGGTTTGCTCAGGGCACAGGTGGGTGATGATAACAGAGCTATTGAGGATTTTGATTTTGTACTCAGTGTTGAACCGGATAACCTTATGGCTGCGTTCAACCGAGGCTTATTGCGAAGCAAAACCGGTGATTACAAAGGTGCCGTGGAAGACTATACAGCGGTTCTTGACGAATATCCAAATTTTATGCCTGGCTATCAGTGTAGAGCTGAGGCTTATCGTAAGATGGGGGATCTGAAGAGGGCTGATGCAGACGAAATCGTAATGCTGAAGGCTCAGATTGATGCACAGGCCGGAACGAAAAACAATACGGCTTCGAATGACAAAACCAGAAAGAAGTCGGATAAGAATATGAATAACTATCGTAAGATAGTTGTCGCAGACAATGATGATACGGAAAGTAAATATAAGACAAATTATCGCGGAAGAGTACAGGATAAGAATGTCAACATATTGCCGCAGCCAATGTTTGCGCTGACTTATTATGAACGTAAGGATGAGGTAAAAAAGCAGATTAATTTCTATAATAAGATAGCTCAGATGAACGAAAAGCATCTTTTCCCTGAGAGACTTATTATTACTAACAATGAAATGGCATTGAACGAGACTCTGGTAAAACAGCATTTCAGCTCTATAGACCAGCTGTCGGCAACTATAGCTGCCAATCCGGATAATGCACTGAACTATTATATACGTGCATTGGATTTTTATCTGGTTCAGGATTTTGACAATGCACTGAATGATTTGAATGAATGTATTAAAAGGGATTCTGTTTTCTTCCCGGCATATTTCAGCCGTGCTTTGATTCATTATAAGGAGTTGGAATATAGAAAGCGCGAAAAGAGTTTTGAGATAGTTGCTGCTGATGAAAAGACTGCGCAGGTGAGATCTTTGGATTATGCAAAAATACGTGAAGACCTGGATAAGGTGATAGAGTTGGCTCCTGACTTTGTTTACGCGTATTATAACAGAGCTAATATACTTACCATAATGAAAGATTATCGCGGTGCGATAGCTGATTATAATAAGGTGCTTGAGATTGATCCAAATATGGCCGATGCTTATTTTAACAGAGGACTTACTCACATCTTCCTGGGAAATAACAGATTAGGAATACAGGATTTGAGTAAGGCTGGTGAATTGGGACTTTTCTCGGCATATAATATCATAAAACGCTTTACGGTAAAAGAGAAATAACATTTTATATCAAAAAGAAACCTATTAAAGAAACTTTTACTATTTTTGCGGATAAAATTGAAGTGAAATAAGATTAAAATATAAAATTATGATTAAGATAACTTTCCCGGATGGTTCGGTTCGTGAATATAACGAAGGTGTAACCGGTCTGCAGATTGCAGAAAGCATTAGCTCTCGTCTGGCACAGGATGTGCTGGCATGTAGTGTTAATGGTGAGACTATTGATTTGAGTCGTCCTATAAATGAAGATGCAGAGTTTGTTCTTTACAAATGGGATGATGAACAGGGTAAACATGCATTTTGGCATACTAGTGCACACTTACTGGCTGAGGCTCTTCAGGAACTTTATCCTGGAATTCAGTTCGGTATCGGTCCAGCCATCGAAAACGGTTTCTACTATGATGTAGATCCGGGTGAGGCTGTAATAAAGGAAGGTGACCTGCCTGCTATAGAAAAGAAAATGGCAGAACTGGCTGCCAAGAAAGAAGCATTGGTTCGTGAAAGCATATCGAAGGAAGATGCATTGAAAATGTTCGGCGAAAGAGGGGAAACTTACAAATGCGAACTTATTTCTGAACTTGAAGACGGACATATCACTACTTATACTCAGGGCGCATTTACAGACTTGTGCCGTGGACCACACTTGACTTCTACAGCTCCTATCAAGGCGGTGAAACTGTTGTCAGTAGCAGGTGCTTATTGGAGAGGTCAGGAAGACCGTAAGCAGATGACACGAATTTACGGTATTTCTTTCCCTAAAAAGAAAATGCTTGACGAATATTTGGCATTGCTGGAGGAAGCTAAGAAACGTGACCACCGTAAGATTGGTAAAGAAATGGACTTGTTCATGTTCTCTGATACAGTAGGTAAGGGTTTGCCTATGTGGTTGCCAAAGGGTACAGCTCTACGTATACGTCTGCAGGACTTCTTGCGTCGTATCCAGTCAAGATATGACTATCAGGAAGTAATGTGCCCGCCAATCGGTAACAAACTTCTTTATGTTACATCTGGTCACTATGCTAAATACGGTAAGGATGCATTCCAGCCAATACACACTCCGGAAGAAGGAGAAGAGTACTTCTTGAAACCGATGAACTGTCCTCATCACTGTATGATATATAAGAACTCTCCACGTTCTTATCGTGACCTTCCTTTGCGTATTGCTGAGTTCGGTACTGTATGTCGTTACGAACAGAGTGGTGAGCTTCACGGATTGACTCGTGTACGTAGCTTTACACAGGATGACGCTCACTTGTTCTGCCGTCCTGACCAGGTTAAAGACGAGTTCTTGCGTGTAATGGATATTATTTCAATCGTGTTTACTTCTATGGGACTTGAAAACTTTGAGGCTCAGATCTCATTGAGAGATAAAGTGAACCGTGAAAAATATATCGGATCTGAAGAAAACTGGGAAAAGGCTGAACAGGCTATTATCGAGGCTTGCCAGGAAAAAGGTTTACCTGCAAAAATCGAATATGGTGAGGCTGCATTCTATGGTCCTAAACTTGACTTTATGGTTAAGGATGCCCTTGGACGCCGTTGGCAGTTGGGTACTATTCAGGTTGACTACAACTTGCCGGAAAGATTCCAGTTGGAATATATGGGATCGGATAACCAGAAGCATCGTCCTGTGATGATTCACCGTGCTCCGTTCGGATCTATGGAACGTTTCGTTGCTGTTCTCATCGAACATACAGCTGGTAAGTTCCCATTGTGGTTGACTCCTGATCAGGTTGCAATTCTTCCTATTTCTGAAAAATTCAATGAATATGCGGATAAGGTTCGTATGGAACTCAAGAAATATGATATCCGTGCTTTGGTTGACGACAGAAACGAGAAAATCGGACGCAAGATACGTGATAATGAAATGAAACGTATCCCTTACATGCTTATCGTTGGTGAAAAAGAAGCAGAAAATGGTGAAGTTGCTGTAAGAAAACAAGGCGAAGGCGACAAGGGAAGCATGAAAATAGAAGATTTTGCAAAAAATATTGCAGAAGAAGTTCATAATATGATAAATAAATGGTAACTTTGCAACCGTTTTCATGAATACAGATTAAATATTCATGAAAACGGTGTAAAAACTATTAATGAATAATTTATAAAAACGTAATTCAAACTGGAATAAAAGTTATTAATGAAGAATGACAATTTAAAAGGGCAACACCGAATCAACGAACAGATTCGTGCCAAAGAAGTCCGCATAGTGGGCGATGATATTGAATCAGCAGTTTATCCGTTGGCGCAAGCTTTAAAGATGGCCGAAGAGCATGAAGCTGACTTAGTTGAAATTTCACCCAATGCTGTTCCACCGGTTTGTAGAATTATAGATTATTCTAAATTCCTTTATCAGCTGAAAAAACGTGCTAAGGAACAGAAAGCAAAACAGGTTAAAGTAAACGTTAAGGAAATCCGTTTCGGACCACAGACTGACGAACACGATTATAACTTTAAGCTCAAGCATGCGATAGGTTTCCTTCAGGACGGTGATAAGGTTAAGGCTTATGTGTTCTTTAAAGGACGTTCAATCTTGTTTAAGGAACAGGGCGAAGTTCTTTTGTTACGTTTTGCAAATGACTTGGAAGAGTATGCAAAAGTAGAGCAGATGCCTTTGCTTGAAGGTAAGAGAATGATAATATCATTGACTCCGAAGAAGGGGCCGGCTCCAAAGAAAGCTGCTCCACAGGCAAAACCATCTAAGGCTGAAGAGGTAGAAGAATAAAAACAAGAGCGTATAGCGCGCAGGTATAGTGCGTTATTGCCTTTAGAATAATAATAATTAAAAATTTAAACAAGATGCCAAAGATCAAGACTAACTCCGGTTCTAAAAAAAGATTTGCTCTTACCGGAACAGGTAAAATCAAAAGAAAGCACGCTTTTCACAGTCACATTTTGACTAAGAAGACTAAAAAGCAAAAAAGAAACCTTGTACACTCAGGATTAGTACACAACTCAAACCTAAGTCAGGTAAAGGAACTTCTTTGCATGAAGTAATTTTAGCTTTAAAAGCGTATTTTGTATCATTTAAATTATTAACCGAATGTATTAGCTTTAAGTCCGATTGTAAAATATCGGCGCTTTCATTCAAAAAAGAATTAAAACTATGCCAAGATCAGTAAATCACGTTGCTTCAAGAGCAAGAAGAAAGAAAATTTTAGGTCTAACCAGAGGTTACTTTGGTGCTAGAAAGAATGTATGGACAGTAGCCAAGAATACTTGGGAAAAAGGTTTGACTTATGCTTACCGTGATCGTAAGAATAAGAAACGTAACTTCCGTGCATTGTGGATTCAGCGTATCAATGCAGCTGCTCGTTTGGAAGGTATGTCATACTCTAAACTGATGGGTGCTTTGCACAAAGCTGGTATTGAAATCAACCGTAAGGTTTTAGCTGATTTAGCTATGAATCATCCAGAAGCATTCAAAGCTGTTGTTGCTAAGGCAAAAGCTGCTTAATAGCTTCTAAGGAATAAAAAGTTATTAAAAAGCTGTTCTCACAAATGAGAGCAGCTTTTTTTTGTATTAAAATGATGGTGAAACTTTGTAATATTAATTTTTTGTATTATATTTGTAATACAAAAATATAGCCGCACTTGCAGAATCGGGAAACTCATCAAATTATAAGAAATACCGAGACAAGCTTCATATTCTAATGGCGGGCCACGCCTTCGGGTAGCATTTATGCCGGTGGATTACAAAGGAATTGAGCTCTCAAATCATGTCTATCGGAGTTTCGTCACGCCTCGGGTGCGGCTTCTTTTGTTGCTATTTTATATTGCATAACTCTTTATATAACCTTTGTACAGGTAGTCCCATAACATTGAAATAAGAGCCATTGATTCTTGATACACCTATAAATCCAATCCATTCTTGTATACCGTATGCGCCAGCTTTGTCGTATGGCCTGTAATTATCAATATAAAAATTTATTTCTTCGTCGGTAAGGGTATCAAAAGTTACTTCGGAGGTTGATACAAAACTTTTTTGGAAATTACGTGTTGTAATACTTACTCCAGTCATAACTTGGTGAGTATGGCCAGATAATGTTTTTAACATTTTGACTGCATCTTCTTGATCTTTAGGCTTTCCTAATACTTTATCATTAGCATATACAATAGTGTCAGCTGTTATAATCAAATCATTTTCTTTCATAAAAGGAAGATATGATTCGGCTTTAATTTTTGATATGAATTCTGGTATTTCGCTTCCTTTTAAGTTTTTAGGATAGCTTTCATCAATTCCGTTTATTACTTTTACTTCATAATTAATGCCAAGTCCTGAAAGAAGTTCTTTACGTCGTGGCGAATTTGATGCCAATATTATATTGTATTTTTTGAGATTGTCTAACATTTTATTCATGTATTTTATTGGTTTACCATCCGAATGCTTCGTCGTGTGACATCCATTTACCTTGAGCTCTGAGTACTTGTTCTATTACATCACGTCCACATCCTTGACCACCACGATGATGGGATATATATTTACATATTGCCTTTATGTCTGGTGCTGCATCGGCAGGGCAACATGGAAGTCCAACAAGCTGTAGAACTTCATAGTCAGGTATATCATCACCCATGTAAAGGACCTCTTCAGACTTTAGGTTGTATTTTTGTATTAAATCATAATATTCTTTAGTTTTTATGGATGCACCCATACATACATCTTTTACGCCAAGTCCTTCAAACCTTAGTCTTACGGCTTCTGTACGTCCACCTGTTATTATAGCCACGTGCAACCCGCATTTTACGGCAAATTGAATGGCATAACCATCTTTTATATTTATCATTCTCATAGGTTCTCCATTAGGATGTAATGGCACTGTATCTGAACTTAATACGCCATCAACATCGAAGAACAGTGCTTTAATCTTTGTAAGGTCGTAATTTATCATATAGATATTTATTTGTCATTTTCCTGAAATCTGTGAATGTTTTTACTTATTAATTGATAAAGTTCTGCTATTTCAGGTTTGTCTTTAAGCATATTTATATGGCTTTCCATTATGTTTATGTCGTTTCTTTGAGCCGGTCCGGTTTGGGCCAGTATTGGTGAAAGATAGTGTACTTTCTCTGCTGTTTCTTCAATCAGTGGTAACATAGCACTAAAAGGAAGCCCATGTGATGAAAGCAGTTGTTCGCATATGGAATACATGTGATTGGTAAAATTGCATGCAAAAACAGCTGAAATGTGCAGATACTTTCTTTGTTCTGATGAGGCTTTGAACACATGTTTGCTTAGCAAAGATGCTGCATGTATAAGTAATTCTGTGTCTTTATTTGTATTAGCCTCGACAAAGAAATGTACCTTGTTGAAATCAACCTTCCTTTGTTTACTGAATGTTTGCATTGGATATAGAACTCCGTATCTGCCAGTCAATCCTTTCCAAATGTCGATGGAAACACTTCCTGCCGTATGCACAAATAATGCCTGGTTATTACACTTGGCCAATTGTGGAAGAATGTGTTCTAGAACTGAGTCTTTTAATGAAACTATATATATGTCTGCATTGTCAATTGACTCAATATCTGTAGTGTAAGGACAACCTATCTTCTCTGCAAGAGATTTTGCAGATTCTTTTGTCCTGCTGTAAACCATTTTTATTTTGCATCCGCTCTCGTGAAAGGCCATTCCCAAATGTGTGGCAACATTTCCTGCTCCTATCAGGGCTATAGAAAGACATGGTTCGGAATATCCTGACATCATTTACCTCCGTATTTGTTTATATGAATTTTTTCCCATTGCAAATGTGATTCGTCGAATGGTTTTCTTTCCATTCCTTTATGTCCTATGGCAATGATTGAAAGCGCTTGTAATTGCAGTGGTAGGTCTAAGACCTCATGTACATACTCATTCGAAGGAATGCCACTGGATGTAAATCTTTCTCTGAGTTGAACCCAACAACTGCCCAGGCCGAGATCTTCAGCCTGTAGCTGTATCATGATTGATGCTATCGAGGCATCTTCTATCCATACATCGCTGACCAGAGGGTCGGCTGTTACTACAATAGCCAAAGCGGCATCTTTGATAAATGAGGAGCTTGACTCTTTACAATATGAGAGCTTTTCTAAAATTTCTTTGTCGTCTACTGCAATAAACTGCCAACAGTTTGTCCGTTTTGATGTAGGCGACATTAGTGCTGCTTTGAGTAGTGTCACTACTTCTTCTTGAGTCAGTTCCTCATTTGTAAATTTACGCATGCTGCGCCTTGATTTTATCAGTGTGCTGAAATTTTCCATAAATATATAATTTGAATGCTTTCTACAAATATATGATTTTCGTTTTTAATGCTGAAACTTTTTATGTAAATTTGCAATATATGGCAATACGTTTGGTTACATACGAGCATTCAGAGACGTTACCTCTGCTTCCAGGGAAAAACGTGTTTCATTCGGTGGGCTTGTTTAGAATTTTAGAAAGTACACCGGGATATAGTCCTTTTATGCTTGTTGCCTATGAAGGGGAGAGGCCTATAGGAAAATTGTTGTGTGTTATAAGAAAATCACGGTTTATCAGTAAATGTGTGATATACGACTGTGGAGAGTATTTTAATACCAATATGAGGCATGACTTGATTTTTGATGAACTTCTTTCTTATCTTACTATTCGTAACAAAGATAATTTTTTTGTTATAGAATTCAGGAATTTAACTGAACCTTTATTTGGATATCGCTATTTTAGACAGAATGGATATTTCCCGGTCAGACGTCTTAGGGTAATTAATTCTATTCATCATTCAACTATAGATAAGTGGATGGGAGCATCTAGAAAACGACAGATACAACAAGGGTTGAGAAATGGTGCTGTAATGGGTATTGCCGATAATAAACATCAGGTTTGTGCTTTCTTCAAGATGTTGAAAAACTATTATACGTCCAAGGTATTTAAATATCTTCCGGCAATGGACTTTTTTACCAATATTTTGGAGCAAACGGAAGATGATTCTGAAATTGGCAAGATATTTACAATCTCTTACAACGATAAAATTATTGGAGGTTCCTGCTGTCTGTTTTCTGATGATACCGTTTATTTGTTGTTTTCCGGCGGAATGAGAAAAAGCTATCCACATCTGTATCCGGGTGTGCTTGCTGTATGGAATGCAATGCTGTATTCAAGGGAGAAAGGTTATAGCCATTTTGAGTTTATTGATGCAGGACTTCCATTCAAAAAATATGGTTATAGAGACTTTATATTGAGATTTGGAGGTAAACAGTTGAGTACACGAAGATGGTATAGGCTTAAGTGGAGCTGGTTGAATAGAATAATGGAAAAAGTGTATGTGTAATGCTATCTGTTATCATTGCTGTTTTTGCCAACTTAAGTTTTCAAAATAAACATTCAGACGCTATAAAAAGGTAATTAGGGAAAATATTTAAGAAAAAAGTTTCGTATTTTAATCCAAATTTCTTTTCTTTGTCTAATAGAATTTAAGAACTTTAATTTAATATCAAAAAAACAACATCATTATGAAAATATCTCATATTGAACATTTGGGCATTGCTGTAAACAGCATAGAAGAAGCCCTCCCATATTATGAAAATGTATTGGGATTGAAATGCTATAACATCGAAACAGTTGAAGACCAAAAAGTAAGAACTGCATTTCTGAAATGTGGTGAAACAAAAATAGAACTTCTTGAACCTACGGGTCCTGAAAGTACAATTGCTAAATTTATTGAAAACAGGGGAATGGGGGTGCACCATGTGGCTTTTGCCGTAGAAGATGGTGTGGCAAATGCTTTGGCTGATGCTGAAGGTAAAGGTATTCGTCTTATTGACAAGGCACCGCGTAAGGGAGCCGAAAATCTTAATATCGCTTTTCTTCATCCTAAATCAACAATGGGGGTGTTGACGGAACTTTGTGAGAAATAAAAAAGGATGGAGATAATGACTGGAATAAGTTTTTTATAAATATTGGGTTGAAGAGTCTGTTTGCATATTGTTTATGTAAGCCGACTCTTCAACTTGTTTTATAAGGAATATTGCTCTGTCCGACTAATGTTATTATAAACTTTAAAAATACTTATAACTATGAGTAATCAATTGGAAAAAGTAAAAGAGCTTATCGAACTGCGTGCCCAGGCTCGTTTGGGAGGTGGTGAAAAAGCTATTGAGAAACAGCATGCTAAAGGTAAATATACAGCACGTGAACGTATCTCGATGTTGCTTGACGAAGGTAGTTTCGAAGAATTGGATATGTTCGTAAAACACCGTTGTACTAATTTCGGTATGGACAAGAAACATTATCTTGGTGATGGTGTTGTTACAGGTTACGGTACTATAGAAGGCCGATTGGTGTATGTTTTTGCTCAGGATTTCACTGTTTCGGCAGGTTCATTGTCTGAAACTATGTCATTGAAGATATGTAAGGTAATGGATATGGCCATGAAGATGGGGGCTCCATGTATCGGACTTAACGACTCGGGTGGTGCACGTATCCAGGAAGGTATAAACGCTTTGGCCGGTTATGCTGAAATTTTCCAGCGTAATATCCTTGCATCAGGTGTTATTCCTCAGATTTCCGGTATCTTCGGTCCTTGTGCCGGTGGTGCTGTTTATTCTCCAGCTTTGACTGACTTTACTCTTATGATGGAAGGTACATCTTATATGTTCCTTACAGGTCCTAAAGTTGTCAAGACAGTGACTGGCGAAGATGTTTCACAGGAAGATTTGGGTGGTGCAAGTGTACACTCAACACGTTCTGGTGTAACACATTTCACAGCTTCTACAGAAGAAGAAGGTCTGGCGCTGATCCGTAAACTTTTGAGCTATATCCCTCAGAACAACCTTGAAGAGGCTCCATACGTTGATTGTACAGACCCAATTGACCGTCTGGAAGACTCTCTTAACGAAATTATCCCTGACAGCGCTAATAAGGCTTACGATATGTATGAGGTTATCGGCGCTATTGTAGATAATGGTGAGTTCCTTGAAGTACAAAGAGATTTTGCAAAGAATATCATTGTCGGTTTTGCACGTTTCAACGGACAGTCTGTAGGTATCGTTGCCAATCAGCCTAAGTTCCTTGCAGGAGTGCTTGACTGTAATGCTTCACGTAAGGGAGCACGTTTCGTACGTTTCTGCGATGCTTTCAATATTCCTATCGTTTCGCTTGTTGACGTTCCTGGATTCTTGCCTGGTACAGGTCAGGAATATAATGCTGTAATCCTCCACGGTGCTAAGTTGCTTTATGCATACGGTGAGGCTACAGTGCCTAAGATCACTATCACTTTGCGTAAGTCGTATGGTGGTTCGCACATCGTGATGAGCTGTAAGCAGTTGCGCGGTGATATGAATTATGCATGGCCTACTGCTGAGATTGCCGTAATGGGTGGTGCAGGTGCAGTAGAAGTCCTTTATGCTAAAGAAGCTAAGGAAGCTGAAGATCCTAAGGCATTTATGGCTGAAAAAGAAGCTGAATATACTAAACTTTTCGCTAATCCTTATAATGCGGCTAAATATGGTTATATTGATGATGTGATTGAACCTCGCAATACCCGTTTCCGTATTATCCGCGCATTGCAGCAGTTGCAGACTAAGAAACTTACTAATCCGTCGAAGAAGCACGGTAATATTCCTTTGTAATAAATTAAAATCTGAAAATATGATGAAAAAACTGAATATCGGAATGTTCCTTTCTTTGATGCTGTTGGTGGCTTTTTCGTCCTGTAAGGAGCAAAAGCCTAACAATAAATTGGTCATCAATGAAGTGCTGGTGGACAATCAGAGTAACTTCCAGGATGATTATGGATTGCACAGCGGATGGATAGAAATATTCAATAAATCGTATAGCAGTGCCGATTTGGCAGGATGCTTGCTCCGTGTAAGCTCACAGCCGGGTGATACTGCCACTTATTTTATTCCAAAAGGTGATGTGTTGACTCTTTTGAAACCTCGCCAACACACATTGTTTTGGGCGGACGGTGCACCGCGTCGTGGTACTTTCCACACAAATTTTGTGTTGAGCAAAACAAACGAGAACTGGATTGGACTTTATGATTCGGGCAAGAAACTTCTTGATCAGGTTGTTGTTCCGGCAGGTGTACTTAAAGAAAACTATTCGTATGCCCGTGTGAGTGATGGCTTGAACGAATGGGAAGTGAAGGACGACAGTGCCGAGAAGTATGTTACTCCTAGCACAAACAACAAGACTATAGAAAGTAATCCTAAAATGGATAATTTCGAACTGCACGATCCTGTTGGTGTGGGTATGGCGATTTCGGCTATGGCTGTAGTATTTACAGGCTTGATTCTGCTTTATATTTGCTTTAAGTTTGTCGGTAAGGCTGCAATTGCTTTGCGTAAGCGTAACGCTATGAAAGCACAGAATGTGACAGACCATAAGGAAGCTAAGGAAATGAAACTTGGTGAAGCTCCAGGAGAAGTTATTGCCGCGATATCTATGGCATTGCACGAAGCTCAGGGTGCTGATCACGATGTGGAAGAAACTATCCTTACAATAAGCCGCGTAAAACGCAGTTACTCGCCATGGAGTTCTAAGATTTATACTTTGCGTGAAACTCCGAACAAGAAATAACTTTGATAAAATTTAATCGTATGAAAGAATATAAATATAAGATAAACGGTAACTTATATAAGGTTACTGTTGGAGATATACAAGACAACAATGTAAAGGTAGAAGTTAATGGAACTTCATATACCGTAGAACTGGAAAAATCAGCAACACCTAAAATCAAGCCGGTAGTTCGTACAGCAGCTACTACTCCTGCCGCTCCGCCACCTGCAGTGTCTCGTCCTGTTGTGGCTGGAAGCAAATCAGGAATCAAATCTCCTCTGCCAGGAGTAATTCTTGATATAAAGGTAAAGGAAGGCGATATTGTCAAACGTGGTCAGACTTTGCTCGTTCTTGAAGCAATGAAGATGGAAAACGATATCAAGTCCGACCGTGACGGTAAAGTTACTTCTATCAAAGTAAGCAAAGGTGAATCTATTCTTGAAGGTACTGACCTTATAATTATTGAATAATATGGGAGAATTTGTTAGTTTTTTGCAGAATAACCTGGCGGATTTCTGGACATATACCGGTTTCTTCAATGCTACTCCACAGCATTTGATAATGATTCTTGTCGGTATATTCTTCATTTATCTGGCAGTGGCAAAGGAATTTGAACCTATGTTGCTGATTCCTATCGGTTTCGGTATTCTTGTCGGTAATATTCCTTTCAATATGGAAGCCGGCCTAATGGTAGGTCTTTATGAGGAAGGCTCAGTACTTAACATTTTATATCAGGGTGTAACGTCGGGATGGTATCCGCCTCTTATATTCTTGGGTATCGGTGCCATGACGGACTTCTCAGCCTTGATATCAAATCCTAAACTGATGCTTATCGGTGCTGCTGCACAGTTTGGTATTTTCGGAGCGTACATGCTTGCACTTGAATTCGGTTTCGACCCTATGCAGGCAGCAGCTATAGGTATTATTGGTGGTGCGGATGGTCCTACAGCCATATTCCTTTCATCCAAGCTAGCCCCTAACCTGATGGGTGCGATTGCGGTGTCGGCATATTCATACATGGCTCTTGTTCCTGTGATTCAGCCGCCTATCATGCGTCTGCTAACAACAAAGAAGGAACGTCTTATCCGTATGAAAGCTCCTCGTGCAGTTTCGCATACAGAAAAGGTAATGTTCCCTATAGTAGGTCTGTTGCTTACATGTTTTCTTGTACCTTCAGGTCTTCCCTTGTTAGGAATGTTGTTCTTCGGTAACCTGTTGAAGGAAAGTGGAGTTACACGTCGTCTTGCAGAGACAGCGCGTGGTCCGCTGATTGATACTATCACTATTCTGTTGGGACTTACAGTAGGTGCTTCTACTCAGGCTTCTGAATTCCTGACTCGTGATTCAATCTTTATTTTTGCACTTGGTGCTTTGTCATTTATCATAGCAACAGCTTCAGGTGTATTGTTTGTCAAGTTCTTCAATTTGTTCCTGAAGAAAGACAATAAGATTAATCCGCTTATCGGTAACGCCGGAGTATCTGCCGTACCTGATTCAGCGCGTATATCTCAAGTTATAGGTCTGGAATATGATCCAAGCAACTATCTGTTGATGCATGCTATGGGTCCGAATGTTGCCGGAGTAATCGGTTCTGCAGTAGCTGCAGGTATTTTGTTAGGATTCTTGGTATAAGGACAGGTTAAATCATAAAAAACAGACAAATTGCATTTTCTTGTAATTTGTCTGTTTTTTAATGTAATTATTTGGACTAAAACTGTATAAAAGATGTATATTTTTTGATTTATATCAAAAAAGTTCTCTGATTAAATATTTTTTAGTGTATATGTTCAAATTAATATTTTAATAATAGGATATATTTGTGCCGAAATTAAACTAAATAACTAAATTATGACTACGAAAAGAACAGTTAAGTATCATGTACCTCAGCAAGGTTTGTATGTTTATTCAAGGAATGTTGACGGTAGAACAGAACTTATTGTTTTAAACAGCACAGACATTGAGCAAGTCCTGCCGAATAATCATTTCAAGGCTTTGATTAATGAAAGTGTTGAGGGGAAAGAAATTTCAAGTGGAAAGAAAATCGATCTAAGAGAGAACATAGTAGTTCCAGCTCGCAAGTCGGTTATTATTGAGTGTTAATGGGAATTTTGTGAAACTATTAAAAAAGCGATGTTACTTCAATAGTGAAGAACATCGCTTTTTTGTTGCATTTGTTGTTATTTTCCTCTGTATCCTTTGAAGAATTTACAGAAATAGTGCCACTGGTATTCTATACTGTTATTCCAGTATTTACCATCGTGAACGCCTGGCCTGCTAATATAGTCGTGGTCGATACCTCTTTTCAGTAATTCTGCATGCAGATTGTTGTTTACATTAAAGAAGAAATCACCACTACCGCAATCGAATATTATTGCCAAATCTCCGTTTTTAAGTTTATCCAATTGATTTATTACAGTGTGATTGTTCCAGACATCCATATTACTGCTCATTTCACCTAACTGTTTTTTCATTTCCCAGTTGTTGGGGAACGGACGTATATCGACTCCTCCACTTGTGGCACCACCGGCACCAAATGTGTCCTTGTGTCTTATTGACAGCCATAAACCACCATGACCTCCCATACTGAATCCTGTTATGGCTCTTCCATTACGGTCCTTTATAGTATTATAGTTTGCATCGATATATTCAACCAATTCTTTGGCTACAAATGTTTCAAACTGGCTTTTGGGGTTTGTCGGACTATCCCAGTACCAGCTGTTTTCTCCATCGGGGCACACAATAAAAGCACCGTCCCTGTCTGCCATATCTTTAAGTTCAGGTTTTATATTGAGCCATGTTCTCGCATCGCCTCCGTATCCGTGAAGCAAGTACAGTGCAGGACATTTCTGGTTGTTTATGGCCTGTTCCGGTACGACAACGATGACTTCTATTTCTCTATCCATTTTCTCGCTTCTCACCATCAGGGTATCAATTCTTGAAGCATAAGATGTTGCTGTTACAGTCAATGCAACAAATACAAGCAGTGTCTTGAAGATTTTGTTTATCATATATATCATTTTTAGTTGTAAAGTTAGCAGTAAATTTTCTATAAAAACGCATTTGGGCCATGTTTTTTGTAATATGCATAACTGAATGTGCCACTTTTTCTATAAGTTTGCAGCATGAAACAGAAACTTATAGAAAATGAAGGTATTCCCGGTCATTTGTTGTTGCTTTTAGCAGTAATATCGGGACTGGCTGTTGCTAATTTGTATTACAATCAGCCGTTGCTGAACGACATATGTCGTGATTTGAGAGTAAATGAATTTACGGCTAATCTGATACCAATGGTAACTCAGATAGGTTATGCGCTCGGATTGCTGTTTATTATTCCATTAGGCGATTTGTATAGCAGGCGGAGGATTATTGTTGTGAATTTCTCATTATTGTCAGTTTCTATGTTGTCAATAGCCCTGTCGAAGAATGTAGGATTTGTTCTTGCTTCATCTTTAATTACGGGAATATGTTCTGTGATGCCGCAGATTTTTATACCGATAGCATCGCAGTTCTCAAAACCGGAGGATAAGTCAAAAAATGTAGGAGTTTTGGTCAGTGGTTTGTTGACAGGTATCTTAGGTTCACGAGTAATTAGTGGTATAGTGGGCGAGTATTGGGGCTGGCGAACAATGTACTACTTAGCTGCAGCGATAATGCTGGTTTGTATATTTATCGTTATAAGGATTATTCCTGATATGGCTGTCAATTACAAGGGTACTTACAAAGAACTTATGCAATCTTTGTTTACTATATTCAGACAACGTAAGGATATACGCCTTTCCTCTCTAAGGGCAGGATTATGTTTTGGTAGTTTTCTTTCTTTGTGGGCTTGTTTGGCTTTTAAATTGAGCGGTGAACCGTTTTATGCAGGAAATAACATTATAGGTATGTTGGGTCTGTGTGGGGTAGCAGGGGCCTTGACTGCTTCGTTGGTGGGACGTTATGTGCGTATTCTTGGTGTAAAACGACTCAACTATATAGGGTGTCTGATTATAATCGTTTCATGGAGTATAATGTATGTTTTCCAGAATACGTATGCCGGCTTTATAGTGGGAATAATGCTAATAGATATAGGTATGCAATGTGTTCAGTTGAGTAACCAGACTTATGTGCTTACTTCTCTTCCTAATGCCTCAAACAGGGTGAATACGATTTTTATGACTACATATTTTGTTGGAGGTGCATTGGGAACATTCCTTGCCGGAACATTCTGGCATTTTATGCAGTGGGATGGAGTAGTTGTGGTAGGCTTGTCTCTGACGATTGTTTCCCTCATTATTACGCGATTTGCAAAAGTATTGCAATAAAAAAGAGCTGCTTTATAGGCAGCTCTTTTAGTATATATCTGTTTGATTTTCCATTTAGCAGATTCTGCGTGAACCGTCGCCGATTACTACATCGTAAACTTTAGGGCTACGTCCGAATTTTTCTTTGAAGCGTTCTTTTGCTGTAGTAATGAATGTTTCGTACAATTCATTCTTAACAAGGTTGATTGTACATCCACCAAAACCACCACCCATAACGCGTGAACCTGTTACACCGCAATCGAATGCAATGTCGTTCAGGAAGTCGAGTTCTTCGCAGCTAACTTCATAAAGTTTGCTCATGCCGTGGTGTGTTTCATACATCTTCTGTCCTACAGTTTCGTAGTCACCTTTTTCCAAAGCATCGCAAACGTCAAGAACGCGCTGGATTTCTTCTATTACGTATTCTGCACGCATATAGTCTTCCTCAGAAACTTCTCCTTTTACTGCATTAAGCATATCCATTGTACAGTCGCGAAGGAATTCTACTTCAGGATGAGTCTTCTTGATTGCAGCAACTACATTTTCGCAGCTCTGGCGACGTTTGTTGTATGCAGAAGAAGCAAGTTCGTGTTTAACAACTGAGTCAACAAGAACAAGTCTGTAACCTTCTGGTTTGAATGGGAAATACTGATATTCCAAAGAACGGCAATCCAATCGGATTAAGCTGCCTTCTTTACCAAATACAGATGCGAACTGGTCCATGATACCGCAATTAACACCGCAGTAGTTGTGTTCTGTTGCCTGACCTACTTTTGCCAATTCGAATTTATCTATTTTGTTTTCGCCAAACAAGTCGTTCAACGCGAATGCATAAGTTGATTCTAAAGCAGCTGATGAAGACATACCTGCTCCGAGAGGAACATCACCTGCAAATGCAGTATTGAATCCTTTAACATCTACTCCGCGTTTGATCATTTCACGACATACTCCGAAAATATATCTTGCCCAGCTTGCAGATGGAGCATCTTCTTCGTTAAGACCAAATTCAACATAGTCTTTAAGGTCTATTGAATATGCACATACTTTATTTGTACCATTAGGCTTGATTTCAGCCATTATTCCTTTATCTACTGCACCTGGAAATACAAAACCACCATTATAGTCGGTGTGTTCACCTATAAGGTTGATACGTCCCGGAGAGGCGTATATATAGCCTGTAGTCCCGTCGAAATGCTTAATGAAGCGACTTCTTACAAATTCTATGTCCATGATTGTAATTTATTAAAAGGTTAATATAATGAAAAACCATGATAGTAATATAAGTAATGAATTGTTATATACTATCATGATTTTGGATTTAATTATTCTACTGGAATGTCTTTGTTTACATTCTTGCATCCTATAAGTCCGTAGAACAGCTGGTATGCAAACATTGCAACTATCAGCCAATAGCTTGCCATATATCCTACTGCATCAGAAATGAATTGTTGAACCAATGGAAGGATACCTCCACCAACTACCATCATCATGAAAATACCGGATGCCTGTGCAGTATATTTACCAAGTCCTTCAACTGCGAGGTTGAATATTCCACCCCACATTACTGAAGTACACAATCCGCACAATACTAATAGAAGAGCACTTACCGGAACTTTAGGAGTGGCAAGTGATCCCATGATGTATGAAGGTTTGATATTTGCAGCATCCAGCTGTGCTGAGTATGCAGAGAGAGCTTCTTCGGATGGATTTGAAATAAATACAGCAACTTCATCTTTTGACAAGCCGGCATTTTCCAAAGTCTCTGCTGTTTTAGCTATAGGGTCATAAACGAATGTTGGGACATTTACACCTACAGATTTAGGAATGGAAATAGCTAAAACAGTCAATATTATAGCTGTTGACGAGACTGTTATAAGCTGTGCACGTGTTGAAACCTTTCCACTGATTACACTACTGGTAAGACGTCCAACAAGCATCAGCAACCAGTATATGGCTGCTATAGCTCCACCTATTGCAGCTCCATTAGTAAGGATACCTGCTCCCTTTTCAGAAGGGTCTGCGAGGTAGAAGTTCAGTGTACCCGGTATACCAATTTCAATACCAACATAAATAAAAATACCTATAACTCCCATTACAGTATGTCTGAAGCTCCAAGGACTATGAGTGAATTTTTCTGCTTTTTCATTTGACTTTCTCATGTGAGGTTCAGGAATAGCCACAAACGAGATAACGATGAAAGTAAAAGCAAACACACCCATGGCGATGAACAGCAGTGGAGATACATCCGACATTGCAGTCTTTTCAGTTACAGTACCAATAAGAACACCTACGAACAGAGGAGTCAATGTACCCGATAATGAGTTAAGTGCTCCACCTGTCTGGATAAGCTGGTTTCCCTTATTACCACCGCCACCAAGAAGGTTAAGCATAGGGTTAACTACAGTATTTAGCATACATACACAGAAACCGCAAATAAAAGCACCTAAAAGGTAAATAATGAAGTTAAGTTTTATTACGTATTCGCCTGCGTTAAAAACACTTACATCTGCTCCAAAGATACTGGAAGAATACTGGATTAGCAATCCGATGAAACCAATTGCGATTGCTGTAAGAGCTGTTTTTTTATAACCGATTCTCACAAGCATGTTACCTGCCGGAATACCCATGAATAAGTATGCCAGAAAGTTCATCATGTTACCCATCATTCCCAAAGTATTGGCTCCGGCATATTGGTTTTTCCAAATGGTTCCAAATGGTGCAGCTAGGTTGGTAACGAAAGATATCATCGCAAATAAAAAGAACATGGTCAGAATTGCGATAAAGTTACCGTTTTGTTTTTGTTGGTTCATAATTTGTTTAAGAGATAAAATGATTAATTATTAGGTTTATTTATTTTTCTACTCCAAATTTGTATATAGTTACTTGATGATATGTTTCTCCTGGCGTCAAAACGGCTGATGGGAAATGTCCTTTGTTTGGAGTGTCAGGAAAACGTTGTGCTTCAAAACATATAGCACTTCTAGCAGGGAATGTAGCTCCATGATATCCTTTAAAACCGCTGTGCCAATTTGCAGTATAAAGTTGTACTCCAGGTTCAGTAGTATATACTTCAAGGCTTCTACCACTATTAGGTTCAATACATTTTGCAGCGAAAGTCAGAGCTCCTTGTTCTTCTTTGTTTAATACATAGCAATGATCATAACCTGCACCGTAAACTAATTGCTGGAATTTATCGTTTATTCTGCTTCCAACAGTTTGCGGCGTTCTGAAATCCATTGGAGTATCTTCAACTTTACTTATTTCTCCTGTAGGTATAGATACTTCATCGATAGGTGTATAAAAATCAGCATTTATTGTAAGAATGTTATTTTCTACAGATTCAGTTGGAGTCTTGACGCCAGATAGACTGAAGAATGCATGATGCGTAAGATTTACTAAAGTTTTTTTATCAGTAATTGCAGTATAAGTAATGATAAGTTCATTATCATTAGAGAGTGTGTAAATTACTGTAACATCAAGGTTACCAGGGAATCCTTCCTCTCCGTCTTTGGAGAGATAATGTAATGTAACGCTTTGTTTGCTGGTTTGTTCAGCATCCCATACTCTTGCATGGAATCCTGTTGGACCACCGTGGAGTGAGTTTGGACCGTTATTTATGGTAAGGTTATATTCTTGACCATCCAATTTGAATTTACCTTTGGCGATTCTGTTTCCATATCTGCCTATAAGTGTACTGAGAAATGGTTCCGGACTATTGATAACATTGTCTATAGTATCGTGTCCTTGAATTACATTTTCAAAACGTCCGTTTTTGTCTGGAACCATAATTGTAAGTATAGCTCCACCGTAATTGGTTACTGCAACTTCTGCGTTGTTTTCATTAGACAGAATAAATAAATCTGTATCTTTTCCGTTTATGCTTTTTTGAAAATCTGATCTTTTAAGACCACTTAAATTGTTTTCATGGTAAAATGTGTTGTCCATATATTAAAAATTCTTTTTATTTACACATAGTTTTATTTATTATGCAAATAAAAAGATTTTATTTAAATTACCCAAACATTTTTCGCTAAAAAGAAATGATATTTACTTTTAATCTCCTTCCTTTCATTAAAGTTTGTGGCTTTTATATAATACAATAAGGTCTGCTACAATAAATGTACTTCCCCCGATAAAAAT
>NZ_JADYTF010000390.1 GCF_021530995.1 Bacteroides caecigallinarum | reverse complement strand
AGAAAACTCCCTGATGACCCAAACCAATTGAAACTTGACTTCGACAAGATGGATATGACTCCAGAGGAGGAAGAGGCAGCCCGCCAGGCCATAAAAGAGGTAAGCGAGTATAAGCGGATTAAGGTCAGGGAACACGAGAAAAAAGTTCCCGTCCGCCAAAAGCTGCCTGAGCATCTCCGCCGTGAGGAAGAACATATCTATCCGGA
>NZ_JADYTF010000389.1 GCF_021530995.1 Bacteroides caecigallinarum | reverse complement strand
GCCCAAATGCGGTGCACGTGTTTGACCATTTCCATGTGGTAAAGCTTATGAACGAGAAGCTGGATGAGATACGCAGGATACAATACCACATGGAAAAAGACATCAACAAACGTAAGGTGTTGAAAGGCACACGCTACCTGCTGCTGAGCAATGGAGTGGACATCTTTGACAAGGAGTATAAGACGAGGCTTGACAACGCGTTGGCCA
>NZ_JADYTF010000388.1 GCF_021530995.1 Bacteroides caecigallinarum | reverse complement strand
CGAAAAGAGCACCACGCTGGTCTCCTAAAAAGGAGTGATCGTATAGTAAAATAATGTTCAAATCCTTCTGTATGTCAGGTGTTTTTCGTACCTTTACAGTAAATAAAAGATACGGAAAATGGCAGAATATCCAAATTTTAAAATAGCACTTGAGGCAGTCCTTCGTGACCGTGATGACCTGTACCGACGTCTTATGCAGGCAGAAAGGAAG
>NZ_JADYTF010000387.1 GCF_021530995.1 Bacteroides caecigallinarum | reverse complement strand
ATCCAAATTTTAAAATAGCACTTGAGGCAGTCCTTCGTGACCGTGATGACCTGTACCGACGTCTTATGCAGGCAGAAAGGAAGCTTAAAGAAATGTCTGACCTGCAGGCCATGAAAGACTCATACGAAGCCAGGCTGTCAGAGAAAGACAAAATCATTGAAGCTAAGGATAAAGCCATTGAATCCAAGGACAATCGTATTGCATCGTTGGA
>NZ_JADYTF010000386.1 GCF_021530995.1 Bacteroides caecigallinarum | reverse complement strand
AGTCACGGGGAGGTGCAAATAACCCTTGATCCGTGAATTTCCGAATGGGACAACCCGATATCCTGAAGGGATATCACCTTACTAATGTAAGGGGCTAACGCAGGGAACTGAAACATCTTAGTACCTGTAGGAAAAGAAAATAACAATGATTCCCCCAGTAGTGGCGAGCGAACGGGGAAGAGCCCAAACCACCCATGTTACGGCATGGTTGG
>NZ_JADYTF010000385.1 GCF_021530995.1 Bacteroides caecigallinarum | reverse complement strand
AAGTCTCGGGGAGGTGCAAATAACCCTTGATCCGTGAATTTCCGAATGGGACAACCCGATATCCTGAAGGGATATCACCTTACATTGTAAGGGGCTAACGCAGGGAACTGAAACATCTTAGTACCTGTAGGAAAAGAAAATAACAATGATTCCCCCAGTAGTGGCGAGCGAACGGGGAAGAGCCCAAACCACCCATGTTACGGCATGGTTGG
>NZ_JADYTF010000384.1 GCF_021530995.1 Bacteroides caecigallinarum | reverse complement strand
AAGTCACGGGGAGGTGCAAATAACCCTTGATCCGTGAATTTCCGAATGGGACAACCCGATATCCTGAAGGGATATCACCTTACATTGTAAGGGGCTAACGCAGGGAACTGAAACATCTTAGTACCTGCAGGAAAAGAAAATAACAATGATTCCCCCAGTAGTGGCGAGCGAACGGGGAAGAGCCCAAACCACCCATGTTACGGCATGGTTGG
>NZ_JADYTF010000383.1 GCF_021530995.1 Bacteroides caecigallinarum | reverse complement strand
TATACACCCACCAATGTACTCGTGAGGAATACAAAGATAACACAATAATCTTGCATATCGAATCCAAAGAGCGTGAAAAAGTGTGTCCGAAGTGCGGGCATCGCCAATTGGTCAAGAACGGTTTTCGAGTTCGTGACTTTATAGGACTCCCGATAGGCGGCAAAAAGGTGATAATCCGCATGAAAGTCCAACGCTATAAGTGCAAGAATCAGGATT
>NZ_JADYTF010000382.1 GCF_021530995.1 Bacteroides caecigallinarum | reverse complement strand
CCCGGCTGATTCACGCAGAATTCCTCGTGTTCCGCGCTACTCAGGATACCACTATGCTTCGTCTTGTTTCGAATACAGGACTGTCACCTTCTATGGTCGAACTTTCCAGATCGTTCTTCTCACAAGATGTCTTGCAATGTCGTGGTCCTACAACCCCAACCATGCCGTAACATGGGTGGTTTGGGCTCTTCCCCGTTCGCTCGCCACTACTGGGGGAATC
>NZ_JADYTF010000381.1 GCF_021530995.1 Bacteroides caecigallinarum | reverse complement strand
TTCTACTTTTCCGGTCGATATATGACAGTCGTACCATGCGAGTATGCCTGTTCTGTGTGCCATTACTGTGGCTGCCATCTTCACCAGTTGCGGCACTTTGCTTTCTTGGGCTTGCTTTACCCAATCCGACATAACCCTTTCGGCATCGTCCTTATTGACCTGCATCCAGATTTCCCTGAGCTGTTCTTTCAGGTAGTATGCCTGCGACAGGGGCTTGTTCATATCCAGCGCGTT
>NZ_JADYTF010000040.1 GCF_021530995.1 Bacteroides caecigallinarum | reverse complement strand
GTTATTATCTGTTTATTTTGTCATATACTGACGTCAAACCTTATAACTAAAAGTGTGCCAATCTAACAATATGACATAATGACACCTATTAAAATCTATATTTCATTTTTCAACTGACAAATATTCATTATGAATAGTCTTAAAACTAATTCAATTTATATTATAGCTCCTTTATACTAATAGCCACACCACCACCTGCAGCAAGTTTCTGCTTCAATACGGTTTTACAGCTTACTTTCCTGTTAGAAATTATATAATCTTTCGGATTATCCTTCCAGTCAGCTTTCTTTCCATCTGCATAGATAGTAGCCTGATATTTCTTTCCTTTAGGCAAGAAGTCCAGATTGATAATGGCTACACGACTATTTTCATCGGTTATACCACCTATAAACCATTCATTTTTTCCACGTGCTTTACGTGCTATCGTAACATAATCTCCAGGCTCAGCTTCCAGAATATATGTATTATCCCAATCTACAGCAACATCTTTAATAAATTGGAATGCATCCAGATGCTTCTCATAATTCTGATACAGGTCGGCGGCCATCTGAAGTGGACTATACATTGTTATATATAGGGCAAGCTGTTTCACAAGCGTTGTTCCAACCTTTGCTTTATTATTGCCATAAACGGACAAATCTCCTTCAAAAATTCCCGGAGTATAATCCATTGGCCCTCCCATAAGGCGAGTAAATGGCAATATAGTCTGATGGTCCTGACGGATACCATTGAACGACTCAAACTCTGTACCTCGTGCTGATTCCTGTGCAATCCAGTTTGGATAAGTACGATACATTCCTGTAGGACGTACAGCTTCATGAGAGTTCACCATAATCTTATACTTGGCCGCTTCCTCTACTACCCTATTATAGTGATTTACCATCCACTGACCATCATGATGTTCGCTACGTGGAATTATAGGGCCAACATATCCTGTCTTAACGGCATCATATCCACGTTCTTTCATAAAGCGGAAAGCATCATGCATCTGACGCTCATAATCTATTACCGAAGATGTTGTTTCATGATGCATTATAATCTTTATTCCTTTAGAAGCTGCATAATTCTGAAGTTCCTTAACGTCAAAATCAGGATATGCTTTTGTGAAGCTATACATATACTCTTTAGCGTAAGCATAGTTATCTTCCCATCCTTCATTCCAACCTTCGACCAATACTGCATCAAAACCATGTTTAGCTGCAAAATCAATATATTCTTTTACATGAGACGTATTAGCACCATGATGTCCATGAGGTTTCAATTTTGTATAGTCAGTCTTCCCTATAACAATATCCTGACAGTCTGTATACGACCAGGTTGAACCTCCTCCAGTGAAATATTCCCACCATACTCCGACATATTTTGTCGGTTTAATCCATGAAGTATCCTCGATCTTACATGGTTCATTCAGGTTTATTATTAAGTTCGAGGCCAAAATATCACGGGCATCATCGCTTACAATAATTGTACGCCATGGTGTGACACTACCAGTCTGTATATATCCCTTCACGCCATTCTTATCCGGTGTAAGATGTGCACTCATCAAAAAAGTTTCAGCATCCAGATTCAAATGCATTGCCGGATAGTTCACAAGTGCAGCTTCGTGTATGTTAATATACAGTCCGTCATCTGATTTCAGCATAAGAGGAGTCTGCACTGCAAGATTTGGAGTCGAAGATTTGCAGGCAAGAGCTTCATTTCGAGCCTCATCTATAAGAGATGGTATCTCAGACAATTTAGAAGTAGTTATCTGAAACTCATTGGTATCATAGTCTGCCGGTATCCAGAAAGCCTTATAATCGCCAGCCAACTGGAATTCGGTAACTTCCTCATTCAACGAGAAATGACGCAATTCCTTCTGTACAGGAAATTCGTAACGGAATCCCAGTCCATCGTCAAATATGCGGAAACGGATATTAAACTTCCAGCCTGTATTTTCCTGTTCTAGAGCCACAAAAAGTTCTTTATGATTATCACGAACCACGCTATTCTGTCCCCATACAGTATTCCACGTAGTGTCAGAAGCGTCTTCTTCCGTTTCAACTATACGAAAGTTACTACTGAAATCATACGACGGACGTACCAAGAACCCCATCCGACTTTCTTTTATAACAGTTTTTCCTTTATACGTAAGCGAATAAACTGGCGATTTGTCGGCTGTAAGATGAAAATCCATCGTCAGATTACCATCAGGCGAGGTCAATTTTTGAGCAATAGCCGACAACACTATTCCAAATAGTCCAATAATCAATAATACTTTTCTTCTCATTATTGTACGATTTTAATGTTTTATTATTATTTCTTGTTTATCTTTACCAACTCATTTTACTGTAAGATATTTCCTTTCCACAGGAAGATATTGATCATTCCCAACTATCCCTTTCTCTAATCAATATGTGTTCCAGGTAAATCATGATTCAACAATATCATTGATTACACCGAGCGAAGTACAGAAAAACGTGGGCAAGTTTAGGATAAAACTTGCCCACGTTTTAAGTAAAATTTGCCCGCGTTTTATCCATTACTTTATTCAATAAAAAAAACGTCTGAAACCGGAGTCATTATGAATGTAAATTCATAATCACCGTATGGCAATCTATATTGAGGAAGAGGTATGGCTCCCCAACTATCCTCACAAGCAAGCCCCTGTTGAGCCTTATCAATAAGGAAATTGGTCAGCGGTGATGGCTCAACCTCGAAAGAATGACGCTGATCTTTCTGTTCACCGTCATCAAGAGATTCTATAGTATAATGCAGTGCAGAAGCTGAGAACGGTGATTCGGATACAAAAATCAGTCCTTTACCTTCATTATTCAATAGTTTCCACCAACGAATATCCGTTTTGGTTCCATTCTCCTGCGGACGAATATATGGATAGAATTGCTCCGTAACAGTCTGATTGTATATACCAAGATCTGCACTATGATTGCGGTCGGAATAGTTTTCTATCGGGCCACGACCGTAATAAATTATCTTTTCGAACGACTCTGGCATTACAAGTTGCATACCAAAACGGAACATGTCAGCCACTTTAGCACTCTTGTCAGAAATCATTTTCTGAGTGACCTTTACAGCACCAACGTTATTGACAGTATACTCAATGTTAAGTTTTGCAGATACGGACTTCATTTCATACTCTGCAGATACTACAACCATGCCGTCGACTACATCATGATTCAATGAAAGAAGTTTCATTTCAGGATTTCTCCAAACAGCATTCTTTTTCTGTAGCCCTGCTCCATAATCATTATCTGTTGGAGCACGCCAGAAGTTTGGTGTCAACTGTGCCCCTTCCTTTATCATAGCTGTACCATTCACTTCGTAATAGTCCATAAAACCATTACTTTTATTAAACTGAATATTGAAAGATTCGCCTGAAATTTCCAAACAATTGGAATTTTCATCGTTAACTACAGGCTGACTGACCTTTATATTACTCTGTGCCACATTAGCTATCTGCATTTCCGGTGCTTCATATGGTCTAACAACAATCTGATTTCTTGCTACAACATGACCGGCAGGCAAAAGGTGTTCTGTGATTTTCTGCACATAACTTACGTTAAGAAGCCATTCACCAGTATTGTCTGTCTCACCTAAATCAAGTTTGACTTTGGCAATCTGCTGAGGCTCAACCTTAAGATTGTCCAATATTCCACTACGTACAATCTTTCCATCTTTCAGAAGCTGCCATTCCATTCTATATGATGAAAGATCAGTAAAGAAATTCTCATTATATATATTGAGCTCACCTTTACTTAAATCGGCAGGTGTAGTCCAAATGTTCTGATAGAAATAGCCCACTTCATACATGTGAGGATTAGGAACACGATCGGGACTGATAAGACCATTATCGCAGAAATTATTGTCGCTAGCATCAAAACGGTTAAAGTCGCCACCATAAGCATATATCATCTTACCGTTTTCACCTGTCCAGCGGCATGACTGATCAACAAAATCCCAAATAAATCCACCCTGATATTTAGGATATTTACGAACCAAATCCCAATATTCCTTAAAACCGCCTTCTGAGTTACCCATAGCATGTGCGTACTCACACTGTATAAGTGGTTTTTCAGAATTTGCATCCTTAGAATATTCTTCGCAACCTTTATATCTATAATACATTGGACAGAATATATCGGTCTTACCTGTCTTGCCTGCCTGTTCATACTGAACAGCACGGCTAGGATCTTCAGCTTTTATCCAATCGTAGGCAGCTTCGAAATTCGGTCCATATCCGGCTTCATTCCCCAATGACCAGAATATAATGCTCGGATGATTGAAATTTCGCTGTACGTTGCGTATGTTTCTTTCCATATGCGCTTTGGCATATTTCTTATTCTTTGCCAATGTACTCTCGCCATATCCCATACCGTGTGACTCGATATTTGCCTCTGCCACCATATATATACCGTACTTATCGCATAATTCATACCAATATGCATCATCAGGATAATGACATGTACGAACTGCATTGATATTGAATTTTTTCATTATCTGAATATCCTGCAGCATACGTTCGCGCGAAACAACATATCCTCCGTCAGGATCCATTTCATGACGATTGGCTCCCTTGAATAATACCGGTTGACCATTAACTAGAATCTGAGCATTTTTAATCTCAATCTTTCGGAAACCTACATTTACAGGAACTACTTCTGTAATTACAGAACCTTTACTTACACTTGCGCGAAGTGTATATAGATATGGAGTTTCGGCAGTCCATTTAACTGGATTCTCCAACTGTAAGTCTGTATTTACATTACCGGAACCTTTGACTTCTTTCTCGGCTACTACATTTCCACATGCATCGAGAAGTTCAAGTTTAACCTTATTATTACCCTTTAATTTGAGTTCAACATCAAGTTTTCCATCTTTGTAATTGCTGTCCAAATCTGGTGTGATGCGGATGTCATCTATCCTGTTTTTATTTCGGGCATAAAGGTAACAGTCGCGTCCGACTCCACTATAACGGAAAAAATCCTGATCTTCAAGGTATGTACCGTCACACCAACGGAACACCTGAAAAGCTATAAGGTTTTCCTCACCGGGTTTCAGATATTTAGTCACATCGAACTCAGCTTCAAGTTTGCTGTCCTCACTGTATCCAACAAACTTTCCATTAACCCATAAATACATATTGGAAGTAACAGAACCAAAATGAGCAATAATATCTTTACCTTTCCAATCGGCAGGAACAATTATTTCCTTTCTATATGAGCCTACATGATTTTTCTCCACAGGAACGTATGGAGGATTGTTCTTGTACTGATTTCTCCAGGCATACCCAACATTTACATATATTGGGTCGCCATAACCGTTGAGCTCCCAAACTGCAGGAACCTGCATATCGTCCCATCCCTTGTCATTATATCCTATTCTATAAAAGTCGGTTGGACGTTCATCAGCATTGGCAACCCAAAAGAATTTCCATGTTCCGTTCAAAGTCATGTAGTTTGCAGATTTTTCTTTCACTGACACTGAAGCAGATTCGAGATCCTCATACGCAAAAAAAGTGGAATGCATAGGAGCTCTGTTTATTTCATTTACCTGAGGGTCCTGCCATTCCTTGAAGGTCTGAGCTGAAGCCGTAAATGAACAAGCATATAAAGCAGTTAAGTAAAAAAATTTATTCATGATAGTTTTAGGTTATAAAGTTATAATTATAATTCAAAAACTTATATATCATTCTACTACCCATTCTTTACTGTATGGTATCGTAAAATCAGGGTTGTAGTCTGCTTTATCATTTTCCGGCAGTTTTATTGTATATTCTTTTCCATTTCTAGATGGCAATGATGTAGAGCGCAACCAAGGATTAAGATTTTTCAAAAGTGCATACGTCAATCCCTGACCACGCGCAAAACGTGCCAGATCGGAAATACTTTCTGAAACTTTTACTGTACGGTAATGTATTTGAGGGTACAAATCAGAATGTCTCAAATAAAAGCCAAAAGCTGAAGGATTGCTAAATAAAATCTTTGCAGCAAAAATACGGTAGACATATCTGGCGGTCTCCTCTACAAGATAGAGATCGAGGGTTTCATCTGTGTATTGACGTTCCTGCTGCTGGGAAATCCTACCTTGACCGGCATTGTAAGATGCTGCTACACTTATCCAGTCGCCAAACTTACGATATGCATCTTTCAGATATTTACAAGCTGCAACTGTGGATTTCTCTATATGATACCTTTCGTCAACATGCGAATTAACCTCAAGACCATACTCTTTGCCTGTAGTTGGCATAAACTGCCAAAGTCCTGCGGCACCGGCACCTGAACGTGCCAAGGGATTGCATGCACTTTCTATTGCCATGAGATATTTGAAATCCTCTGGTATTCCGTTTTCCTTCAATATAGGAACGATGACTGGGAAATATCTGTTGGCACGTTTTATTGTCTGTATGGAAGTGCTATGCATAAAAGAAAAGGCCATTAGCTCACGATCCATACGCTCATGACGATCATAGCGTGTCAAATCTATAGTGTCACCACAGAACTCAACATATCTTGGGACCTCCACACATGAATAGTTCTGAACTGATTTTTCTGTCTCGTCCGAACCTATACAATAAGCATTTACCAGAAAAGGGCAAATGCACAAGAGAATCACTACAAATATGCCAGTAACTGATTTTCTAAATTTGTCACTCATAATATAAAGATTTTTATCCTGGTTAATCACAAAAACAAATATATGAAGTTTACTTCACAATACAATCCAAAGGATATTTATTACCCTTAATTTCTTTAAGGAAAGCTTTTGCAGAACCAAAATTGAGATACATATCAAGTCTTACAGGAAGATGATTCCTATCATCAGTAACATAGAATGTTATCACTTCTTTTTCTTCTCCTTTGACATACTCAACAAGGGAAAAGACCAGACATCTGTATTTCGAATTATTCTCTGCCTTATATATTTCCTTACCACGGTATATTAGTGTCTGTTTTTCTATATCTTTGCCTGTAGCCATAGAAAACAAAATTTTGTCACCGACCTCGTAATCGGAAGCATCGTACGATCGTGCCTGAAGAAGAATGCTCAACATATCGTAAACACAGACCTGCGACTCCTGAAAATCTTTTCGGATATTACCATTGACTGTTCTGGACTGGTCAACTATACATTTACCATTACGATAGCTAAACTTCACATCGTCTACACTATATCTTTTACCCTCGGCGGCTCCTTTTCGAAAATATAAAGGTACCAAATCCTCTGAAGTGATACACGTCAAGGTATCACGCATCCTGAAAAACATATCAATACGCTTGTTGGTAAATGATTCAAGATCTGTTTTCAGACATGTTCTGCCATTATAATTAGTAGTATTAACTGTCATTTTCGCCCATCCGGCATCTATCCAAATAAACTTCCAATTGAATTTCAATTCATATGACAATTCTTCACCAGGCTTTATAGCATCATTTAAAGCCCCACACTGTGCTTTTGCGCATACACTGATAAATAAAAACAGGAATATGCTGATAAAAAGTCGTTTTATCATGATGTAAGTCCTAATTTTTTTGCTCGTTCTTTGTTTCTATCTTTGATTTTCTTGGCTTCCTCCGGTTTCTGTTTTTTTATTTCATCCAGTTTCTGTTTGTCAAGAGGTACTGCATTCACATCCCAGTTTTCCTCAAAATCAAAGTTTGCTTTCATCTCCCAAACTTTAGGGAAATAATAGACCTGTTCGGGCTGTATCTTCTTGTCGTATGTACCAGTATCCCACTTACCATTGTTATTGCTATCAATATACATCCTGATGTAATATTTGGTATTTGGCTGAAGGAAATAAAAGTCACATGTATTGTTAGCCTTCACTTTCTGTTCCCTTACTACTGCATCACTAGAGTTTAAGAGCTGGACTACAGCATTATTTCCGGCTCCACTTATATTGAGATAGAGTGTACCATATTCTTCAAGATTCTTTATCTTCACTGTATTCTCAACTTTATTGGTATGTAGTCCGTAAATACTCTTTATAGCTGTAGAATCAATGGTAAGTCTATATTCATTTCCAGGTTTCCAATCGCTTAATATATAGTATTTCCTTGGAAGCAGACTATCGGCTACAAACAAGAAACGTTCGACCTGCCATAATGTATCTACCTTCAAGTCAATATGAATCATTGAAGTGTCTATACTCTGAACCGGCTCTTCGAAACTTATACATATATTCTTATTAATGTCCATTGATGATGGAGCATCAACATTCATATTGAAAAACTTTGTTTCGACTACGTTGATTGTATCTCCTTTTTTCTGTTTCTTTTTCAGTTCTTTCTCTTTCTTTTCCTGTTCTTCTTTGGCCATAGCCATACGTTTCTCCTTATTGACCTTATTCATCATGACTAATGTATCACGCTTTGGAACCAATTTACCCAAAGAATCGGTGTAAAGATAATCTAACTGTATAGTAAGAGTATCCTTTTCACATAAAACAGAATCCTTTATCCAATAGCGTATAGTATCATTGTTTATTGAAGGTTCAATAACAAAAGCATCTTTTTCATCAAAATCCAGTCCTTTGACTGTAGGAAGTGTGTCAGCTTTGGCACTAAAGTATAAAGAAAATCTGTTCAGCTGTTCTCTTTCACTTTTTGAAAGATACTGCATAGTGGTCTCTTCCTTAAAAGCCCTTAGCACAATATCATCGGGCATGAAACGAGTATAATTCACTTTTATTATTGTATCTATTTTCAATGTGTCAAAAGCGTTCCATGTTGTATCCTGCCTGGAAGCAGGCTCCATAGAAGGGACAATTAGAGAATCTGAATATGCAATAATTTCTGTCTTTGAATCAAAAAGATAATTCTGGTTTCCATCCTTAAGAGCATAAATACGATACTTTCCAGGAGCTATACCTTTAATTGTAAAGCGACCACGACTGTCAGTTCTGGAAATTCTGTCAAAAGGCAAACTGGTAAAAGCTGTATCGTTCAAGTTCTTATGCAATCCTACCTGAATACCTTTGATCGGTTCAAGATCCTGAGCATTCAATACAGTTCCTGACACTTGCATAGTATCAATTCTATCACCTGTAGAAAATGCGTATGCAAAATCCCCCATTGGGTTACCTTCATTATTGTCAACGATGGCATCACCAAAATCAATCGTATATGTAGTATTTTCTCTTAAAGAATCAAAGAATTCAACCAAAACTCTCTTGCCGCTAGCCTTAACTTCAGGAGCTTCAGACTGAGGTGGAGATATTATAACCTTTTCTGCAGCATTCTCTATTTTTATGAATTCATCAAACTCTATTGATATTTTCTTGCGCTGGTTGTTTATTGCGTTTGGTTCAGGAGTAGAACGTACAAATTTTGGTGGTGTCTCATCGTATGGACCTCCGTCAGGCGTTCCTGTACTGGCACAAGCATATAATATAAATATTATTACACAGAGCGGAAGAATATGTAAAGAAGAGAATTTCATTTTATTTTCACTGTTTTTTTATTGTTGTTCGTTTTTTTATATTACAGATTATTCAGCTTCAGCATACTATCGATATGCTCACGGTTATTGCTCAAACGTGGAATCTTATGTTGTCCGCCAAGTTTTCCTTTCTGTTTGAGCCAATCATGGAATAAACCTGGACGAGCTACTATTACTTCAAGTTCTTGCAATGTAATATCTTTATGTCTCTTAGCTTCGTAATCGGAGTTTATACCTTGCAATGCTTTATCTAGAGCATGACGGAAGTGTTCTATAGAATCTGGCATAGAACTAAACTCTATAAGCCACTGATGACGACACTTAGCATTAGAATCCATAAATACCGGAGCAGCGGAATACTCAAGAATCTGAGCACCGGTTTCCTTACACGCTATCTGCAATCCCTTTTCAGCGTTATCAATCATCAACTCCTCACCAAAAGCGTTTATAAAATGTTTGGTACGCCCCGTAATTATAAACTTATAAGGATTCTTCTGAGTGAACTTAACTGTATCGCCAATTATATATCTCCATAATCCGCAGGATGTGCTGATCACCATCGCATAATTCTTCCCTATTTCTACCCCCCACAATGGAACAACCGAAGGATTTTCATTATCAAACTCATCCAATGGTATAAATTCATAAAACACATCATAATCTATCATCAACAACATTGACGGATCCGAAAGTGAACTCTGCAATCCAAAGAAACCTTCACTGGCATTATATGTCTCCATATAATGCATTTTATCAGAATTAATAAGTGATTTATATTGTTCTCTATATGGAGTAAAACAAACTCCTCCATGAAAAAATACTTCAAGATTAGGCCATACTTCGTCTAAAGTCTTAGCTCCTGTTTTCTCAAGTATTCGTTTGATTACAGCAAGCATCCATGAAGGTACACCAGAAATATTTGTGATATTCTTATTAACTGTAGAAGAAGCTATTCTCTCAACTTTTTCTTCAAACTCACCCAACAAAGCTATTTCCTTGCTTGGTACACGAATAAGATTAACCAAAGGACTGACATTCTGGATAAGTATTGCAGACAAATCGCCAACAAGACTATCCTTAAGATTATAATTAGGAGCATGGCTTCCACCAAGTATCAATCCTTTACCTGAGAAAAAACGACTATTCGGGTTCTCTCCCAAATATAGTGCCACCGCATCAGTACCGCCACGATAATGGATATTTTTTAGTCCATCAGGTGATACGGGAATAAATTTACTCTTATCATTGGTTGTACCTGAAGACTTGGCATACCATTTGATTGTTCCAGGCCATAACACGTCTTTTTCACCATGACGCATACGGTCTACATATTCTTTGATATCCTCATATCCCTGTAAAGGAAGTCTTGCAAAATCTGTGTATTTGCTTATCTCTTTATAATTATGAGATCTACCCCACTCAGTATCTACAGCACAATTCACTAGTTTTTTTAAAACTGAGTTCTGTATTTCTTCCGCTCTAAAAGAATATTTGTCAATCTGTTTTCTACGAGGCAAAAATATTTTGTCAATCAATTTGGTTGGATTCATATTGATTACATTTATTCATTTTGATGTTATGCAAAGGTAGGTTTTTTATTATTATATATATGACTAGTATGATTATTTTTTTGTGAAAAACAAGTAAATCTTGTTTTTTTAATAACTTTACATCATAAAAATATTATGAGTGTTATGAAAATAGGAATATTGACTTCAGGAGGAGACTGCCCGGGTATAAATGCAACAATAAGAGGAGTATGCAAATGTGCCTTAAACCATTATGGAATGGAAGTATATGGTATTCATAATGGTTTCAGAGGCCTTATGGATGGTCACATAAATCCTTTGACGGAAGATTCAACCTCCGGTTTACTTACAATGGGAGGAACAATTCTTGGTACATCAAGAGAAAAACCATTCAAAAAGACTTTGGCTACAACAGGGAATAGCAAGCCATCAATGATAATGAAAACACTTGAAGAATATGGTATAGACTGCCTTGTATGCATTGGTGGTAATGGAACACAAAAAACAGCAGCCAAGCTCATGGAGGTTGGAGTGAATGTAATAAGTATACCAAAAACTATAGACAATGATGTATGGGGAACAGATTTCTCTTTCGGTTTCGATTCGGCTGTATCAATTGCTGCTGATGCCATTGACAGACTGCACTCCACAGCCAGTTCTCATCAAAGAGTTATGGTTATAGAAGTAATGGGACATAAAGCCGGATGGCTGGCACTATATTCAGGTATGGCTGGAGGGGGCGATATTATTCTTATGCCTGAAATACCTTTTAATATTCATAGAATAGGTGACACAATAATTAGCCGACTTAAAAAAGGAAAACCTTATTCAATAGTGGTAGTAGCAGAAGGTATTAATACGCCAGATGGGAAAAAACCTGCACAATATATTGCCGAAGAAATAGAATATGAAACCGGATTTGAAACAAGAGAAACTGTCTTGGGATATATACAAAGAGGAGGAAGTCCAACTGCATTTGACAGAAATCTGGCAACTATTATGGGTGGACACGCAGTAGAATTGATATCAAACGGTGAATTTGGAAGAATGGTTGCATTGCAGGGAAACAAAATCAGCTCAATACCTCTATCAGAGACAGCCGGAAAAACAAGATTGGTAACAGAAGATCACGAACTTGTAATACAAGGTAGAAGAATGGGAATATGCTTCGGATAAGACATGTGTTATATAATAAAAAAAGAGCAGTAACTCTCTAATCTCAAGATTAAGTTACTGCTCTTTTTATATGATAAAAGAACAATTATTCTACATCACTATAATCTAATATATTCTTTTTATTAGCCAAGATTCTGTCGTACTCATCTTTAGAACCTACGACAATCTTTTCAAACTCACGCTGACCAGTTCCGGCAGGAATCAAGTGACCGCAAATAACATTTTCCTTCATACCTTCCAAACGGTCAACCTTACCATTAATAGCAGCTTCATTAAGAACTTTGGTTGTTTCCTGGAACGAAGCAGCCGACATAAAGCTTGATGTCTGAAGAGCAGCTCTAGTGATACCCTGAAGTATCTGAGTTGATGTTGCCGGTACTGCATCACGAACTTCTACAAGCTTCAGGTCACGACGCTTCAATAAGCTGTTTTCGTCTCTCAACTTACGAGCTGTTACAATCTGACCTGGCTTCAAATTCTGAGAATCTCCAGCATCGATAACAACTTTCTTACCCCAGATTCTATCGTTCTCTTCATTGAATTCCATACGGTCTACTACCTGAAGTTCAAGGAATCTAGTATCACCCGGTTCGTCAATCTGTACCTTACGCATCATCTGACGTACGATGATTTCAAAGTGCTTATCGTTAATCTTCACACCCTGTAGACGGTAAACGTCCTGGATTTCGTTAACGATGTATTCCTGTACTGCAGTAGGGCCCTTGATAGCCAAGATATCGGCAGGAGTTATAGCGCCATCAGACAACGGAGTTCCTGCACGTACATAGTCATTTTCCTGTACAAGGATCTGTTTTGACAACGCTACAAGATACTTGCGTACTTCACCAGTCTTAGAAGTAACAATGATTTCACGGTTACCACGCTTAATCTTACCCATTGTGATTTCACCATCAATTTCTGAAACAACAGCTGGGTTAGATGGATTACGAGCCTCGAACAACTCTGTCACACGTGGAAGACCACCGGTGATATCACCAGCCTTACCTACAGCACGCGGTATCTTAACAAGAATATCACCGGCCTTAACGTTCTCCTTATCTTCTACTACTACGTGGCCACCTACAGGCAAGTTGTATGTACGCAAGATACCGCCATTTTCATCTAGGATGTGTAATGAAGGAATCTTATTCTTATCTTTAGACTCAGTAATAATGATTTCGCGTAAACCTGTAGCTTCGTCTGATTCAACCTTATATGTTACGTTTTCAATTACAGACTCAAAGTCTATCTTACCACCAACTTCTGTTACGATTACGGCATTGAATGGGTCCCATTTTGCAATAAGTTTACCCTTCTCAACGATTTCTCCATCAGCAGCATAAAGTTTTGAACCGTAAGGTACGTTGTGAGTTGACAATATTATACCAGTATTAATATCAACGAAACGAACTTCAGCCAAACGACCAACAACAATCTTAACTGGTTCGCCTGTTTCTTCTACAGCGTCGACAGTACGCAATTCTTCAAATTCCAGACGGGCAGGATTCTTAGCAACGATAGATGCATTTGCAGCCATGTTACCCGCGATACCTCCGGCGTGGAATGTACGAAGAGTAAGCTGTGTACCTGGTTCACCGATTGACTGCGCAGCGATGACACCCACAGCCTCACCTTTCTGAACCATCTTACTTGAAGCAAGGTTACGTCCGTAACATTTAGCACAAACACCCTTCTTCGATTCACAAGTAAGCACAGAACGGATTTCTACGCTTTCGATAGGTGATTTTTCTATTTCTTCAGCTATTGCTTCTGTTATTTCCTCACCGGCAGCAACAATAAGCTCACCAGTTGTAGGATGTATAATGTCGTGTACAGAAACACGTCCCAAAATACGTTCGTAAAGAGTTGCAATTACTTCATCGTTATTCTTCAACGCTGTACATACAAGTCCACGTAAAGTACCACAGTCTTCTTCATTGATAATCACGTCGTGTGAAACATCGACAAGACGACGAGTCAAATATCCGGCATCGGCTGTCTTCAACGCAGTATCGGCAAGACCCTTACGAGCACCGTGAGTTGAAATAAAGTACTCCAACACCGAAAGACCTTCCTTAAAGTTAGAAAGGATAGGGTTTTCAATAATCTGGGCACCTTCAGCACCTGCCTTCTGAGGTTTAGCCATCAAACCACGCATACCAGACAACTGACGAATCTGTTCCTTAGAACCACGGGCTCCGGAATCAAGCATCATAAATACTGAGTTGAATCCCTGGTCGTCGTTCTTAATAGTCTTATATAGAATGTCAGACAAATCACTGTTAACGTGTGTCCATGTATCAATAACCTGATTGTAACGTTCATTGTCAGTGATGAAACCCATGTTATAGTTCATCATGATCTGTTCAATTTCTTCGTTACCACGTTTAACAAGTTCTTCCTTCTCTTTTGGTATGATAATATCACCAAGGTTGAATGACAAACCACCTTCGAATGCCATCTTATAACCAAGGTTCTTGATACCATCAAGGAATTCACAAGCACGTGCAACACCCACAGCCTTGATTACGTCGCTGATGATGTCACGCAATGACTTCTTAGATATAATAGTATTAAGGAATCCACATTCATCTGGAACAATTTCATTTACAATCACACGTCCAACTGATGTTTCCTTAATCATCTTCTTTACGATATTTCCATTTTCATCCAAGTCATTAGCCACAACACTGATTATTGCATGGATATCTACCTTACCTTCATTGTAAGCAATAAGTGCTTCCTCTGGTCCGTAGAATATCAAGCCTTCACCTTTGGCACCCTTACGCAGTTTAGTGATATAGTAAAGACCAAGAACCATATCCTGAGCTGGCACTGTGATAGGCGCACCATTTGCTGGATTAAGGATATTGTGTGACTGCAACATCAGCATCTGAGCTTCCAACACAGCCTCGTTACTCAAAGGCAAGTGAACCGCCATCTGGTCACCATCGAAGTCGGCGTTGAACGCTGTACATGCCAACGGATGAAGCTGGATAGCCTTTCCTTCAATCATCTTAGGCTGGAATGCCTGGATACCAAGACGGTGAAGTGTCGGAGCACGGTTCAGCAATACAGGGTGTCCTTTCATTACATGTTCCAGGATATCCCATATAACTGCTTCCTTGCGGTCAACAATCTTCTTCGCAGATTTTACAGTCTTGACGATACCTCTTTCAATAAGTTTTCTGATGATAAATGGCTTGTAAAGTTCGGCAGCCATCAATTTTGGAATACCGCACTCACCCATCTTCAATTCAGGACCAACGACAATTACCGAACGTGCGGAGTAGTCAACACGCTTACCCAACAAGTTCTGACGGAAACGTCCCTGCTTACCTTTCAAGCTATCAGAAAGAGATTTCAAAGGACGGTTAGCGTCTGTCTTAACCGCGCTTGCCTTACGAGAGTTATCGAACAATGAGTCAACAGCTTCCTGAAGCATACGCTTTTCATTACGCAAGATTACGTCCGGAGCCTTGATTTCGATAAGTCTCTTCAGACGGTTATTACGTATGATTACACGACGATACAAATCATTCAAGTCAGAAGTTGCGAAACGGCCACCATCCAATGGAACAAGCGGACGCAATTCTGGCGGAATAACAGGTACGTTCTTGATAATCATCCATTCCGGCTTGTTTCTTCCCTTAGAAGCACGGAACGATTCAACAACCTGCAAACGTTTCAATGCTTCGTTCTTACGCTGTTGTGAAGAATCATTATTTGCCTTATGACGAAGTTCGTATGACAAAGCGTCTAGATCCAATCCTGCAAGAAGATCATAAATAGCTTCAGCACCCATCTTAGCGATGAACTTGTTAGGATCACTATCGTCAAGGAACTGATTTTCCTTCGGAAGTGATTCCATAATGTCAAGATATTCGCCTTCTTCAAGCAAATCGTACTTGCTCAATCCGTCTTCAGCCTTAATACCCGGTTGTATTACGACATAACGTTCATAATAAATGATTGCGTCAAGCTTCTTTGTAGGCAAGCCGAGCAGATAACCGATTTTATTAGGCAATGAACGGAAGTACCAGATATGAGCAACCGGTACAACCAACTGTATATGTCCGCTACGTTCACGGCGTACTTTCTTCTCTGTTACTTCAACACCACAACGGTCGCAGACAATACCTTTATATCGAATACGTTTATACTTACCACAGTGACATTCGTAATCCTTAACAGGACCGAAAATACGTTCACAGAACAAGCCGTCACGTTCGGGCTTATAGGTACGGTAATTAATTGTTTCAGGTTTGAGAACCTCACCATAAGAGTTCTCAAGGATCTCTTCAGGTGAAGCCAAACCAATAGTAATTTTCGAAAAATTACTTTTTATTTTAGTGTCTTTTCTAAAAGCCATACTTAATTTGTTTTTTGTTTATTCCATTGTAATGCTCAAGCACAAGCCTCTTAATTCATGAAGCAATACGTTCAATGATTCAGGTATGCCCGGAGTAGGCATTGGTTCACCCTTAACAATTGCTTCGTAAGCCTTCGAACGACCTACAACGTCATCTGACTTGATTGTCAGTATTTCCTGAAGAATATGAGCAGCACCGAATGCCTCGATAGCCCAAACCTCCATTTCTCCGAAACGCTGACCACCGAACTGGGCTTTACCACCAAGTGGCTGCTGAGTAATCAACGAATATGGACCAATTGAACGAGCATGCATCTTATCTTCAACCATGTGTCCAAGCTTCAACATATATGTAACACCCACAGTAGCCGGTTGGTCAAATTGCTCACCTGTACCACCGTCATACAAATATGTCTTACAATAGCGTGGAAGACCAGCTTTATCTGTCCATTTGTCCAAATCATCAAGTGTAGCACCATCAAAAATTGGTGTAGCAAACTTAAGTCCAAGTTCTTTACCTGCACGTCCTAAAACAGCTTCGAATATCTGTCCGATATTCATACGTGAAGGCACACCCAACGGATTCAATACAATATCTACCGGAGTACCATCAGCCAAGAACGGCATATCCTCTTGTCTTACAACACGTGACACAATACCTTTGTTACCGTGACGTCCGGCCATCTTATCACCAACACCAATCTTACGCTTCTTAGCTATATATACCTTAGCCATCTGCATTATACCCGATGGCAATTCGTCTCCAATTGTAAGAGCGAATTTCTTACGCTTCAGTTCAGCATCCAATTCTTTGTACTTCTTGATATAATTCATAACCAATGAACGTATCAACTCATTCTTATGTTCATCAGAAGTCCATGAGCTTAACTGGATAATAGTATAATCAAGTATTTCAAGATCGCGTTTTGTAAACTTAGCACCTTTGGCGATAACTTCTGTTCCTAAATAATCTTTAACACCTTGTGATACAAGATTATTAGTAAGAATCATAAGTTTATCAATAAGTATATCCTTAAGTTTGGCTACTTTTTCCTCAAATTCCTCATTAAGTTTTGGAAGAATCAACTTATCCGCATTCTTCTCACTACGAGTCTTAATAACACGAGAATATAATTTCTTGTATATAACAACACCTCGTAATGAAGGAGAAGCTTTAAGAGAAGCATCCTTAACATCACCAGCCTTATCACCAAAAATAGCGCGAAGCAATTTTTCTTCAGGAGAAGGATCAGATTCACCCTTAGGTGTAATCTTACCAATAAGAATATCTCCCGGTTCAATACGCGCACCGATACGAACGATACCTGTTTCATCAAGGTCTTTAGTAGCTTCTTCACTAACATTAGGAATATCAGCAGTAAGCTCTTCCATACCACGCTTAGTTTCACGAACTTCAAGGATATATTCATCTACATGGACAGAAGTTAGAATATCTTCTCTTACTACGCGTTCATTCAACACAATAGCATCCTCATAGTTGTAACCCTTCCAAGGCATGTATGCAACCAAAAGATTCTTACCTAATGCAAGTTCTCCGTTAGCAGTAGAATATCCTTCAGTAAGTATATCACCTTTCTTGACACGCTGTCCTTTAGAACAAATTGGGCGCAAGTCAATAGTCATGCTCTGGTTAGTCTTGCGGAACTTAGGTATCTTATATTCAACCAATGCAGATTCGAAACTTACGAATTCCTCATCTTCAGTACGATCATATAATATACGTATTGTTGTAGCATCGACGAAATCAATAACGCCATCGCCTTCTGCAGCAATCTGAGTTCTTGAATCCTCACAAAGCTGTTTTTCAATACCTGTACCAACAATAGGAGCTTCGGTACGCAACAATGGAACAGCCTGGCGCATCATGTTTGATCCCATCAACGCACGGTTAGCGTCATCATGTTCAAGGAATGGAATCAATGAAGCAGCTATTGATGCAATCTGCTGAGGAGAAACGTCCATCAACTGTACCTGATCTGGTGTAACCACAGGATAGTCAGCGTCACGACGAGCTTTAACTTTTTCACGGATAAATGTTCCGTCATCATTAAGTGGAGCATTACCCTGAGCTATGATTACATCTTCTTCTTCTTCGGCAGAAAGATATTCAATACCTTCTGGAGAGAGATCAACGACACTATCCTTAACTTTACGATAAGGAGTTACGATAAATCCAAGATCATTAATCTTTGCATATACACACAAAGAAGAAATCAAACCGATGTTCGGACCTTCAGGAGTTTCGATAGGACACAAACGTCCGTAGTGAGTATAGTGTACGTCACGTACCTCGAATCCGGCACGGTCACGTGAAAGACCACCAGGACCAAGAGCAGAGAGACGACGTTTATGTGTAATCTCAGCCAATGGATTAGTCTGGTCCATGAACTGTGACAATGCATTTGTTCCGAAGAACGAATTGATTACAGACGAAATAGTCTTGGCATTAATCAAATCTATCGGAGTAAACACTTCATTGTCACGCACATTCATACGTTCACGAATAGTACGGCTCATACGTGCCAAAGCAATAGAGAACTGATTTGAAAGCTGTTCTCCAACGGTACGTACACGACGGTTACTCAAGTGGTCGATATCATCAACGTCAGCCTTAGAGTTGATAAGCTCAATAAGGTATTTGATGATTTCGATAATATCCTGTTTAGTCAACACCCTAACATCCATTGATGTATCAAGTGACAACTTCTTGTTAATTCTGTAACGACCTACATCACCCAAGTCATAACGTTTTTCAGAGAAGAACAGGTTGTTGATAACTTCGCGTGCACTGGCATCATCAGCAGGATCAGCATTTCTCAACTGTCTGTAGATGTACAATACAGCTTCCTTCTCAGAGTTAGATGGGTCTTTCTGCAGTGTATTATATATAATTGAGTAGTCAGAAGCGTTTGCATTGTCATTGTGAACCAGAATATTCTGTACACCAGACTCAATGATAGTCTCAATATGATCCGGTTCTATTACTGTTTCACGGTCGATAACAACCTCATTACGCTCGATAGAAACTACTTCACCAGTATCTTCATCAACGAAATCTTCAGTCCATGTTTTCAGGACACGTGCTGCAAGTTTTCTTCCAACTATCTTCTTAAGGTTCTGCTTATTAACCTTAATTTCTTCAGCAAGATTAAAGATTTCCAATATATCCTTATCGTTCTCAAAACCAACTGCTCTTAAAAGAGTTGTAACCGGCAATTTTTTCTTACGGTCAATATACGCATACATGACATTGTTGATATCTGTTGCGAACTCTATCCAAGAACCTTTAAAAGGTATAATACGAGCAGAATACAATTTAGTTCCATTAGCATGGATACTCTGACCAAAGAATACACCTGGCGAACGATGCAACTGCGATACCACAACACGTTCAGCACCGTTTATCACAAAAGTTCCCTTTGGTGTCATATAAGGTATAGGCCCCAAGAAAACATCCTGTATCACTGTATCAAAATCTTCGTGATCGGGGTCAGTACAGTAAAGCTTCATTTTAGCTTTCAAAGGAACACTATATGTCAAACCACGTTCAAGACATTCATCAATTGAATATTGAGGTGGATCGATATAGTAGTCAAGGAACTCGAGCACGAAATTATTACGTGTATCTGCTATAGGAAAATTCTCTGAGAAAACCTTGTATAGACCGTCCTTCTTACGTTGTTCAGGCGGAGTGTCCAATTGCAAGAAATCGTGGAACGATTTCAATTGTACTTCCAAGAAATCCGGATACTGCATCGGATTCTTAATAGAAGCAAAATTAATTCTTTGATTTTGAGTGTTTAAAGACATCAGTAATTCAGTTAAGAATTAAAAAAAATTATAATTTACGTTGTTTAAAACAACGATATACTTTGAGACGCAAAAAGGTTAAGAATCCTCAATTACGAGGACTCTTAACCGAACTACCTGATTTACAGGATAATCTTATTTAAGCTCAACTTCAGCTCCAGCTTCTTCCAAAACTTTCTTCAAAGATTCAGCTTCGTCTTTAGCCAAACCTTCTTTAACTACGCTAGGAGCACCGTCAACCATGTCTTTTGCTTCTTTCAAGCCAAGACCACATGCTTCTTTAACGGCCTTAACTACCTGCAACTTAGCAGCACCTGCGCTCTTCAAAACTACATCGAAAGATGTTTTTTCTTCAGCAGCAGCTGCACCAGCAGCAGCAGGACCAGCAGCAACAGCTACAGCTGCAGCAGCAGGTTCAATACCATATTCTTCTTTAAGGATAGTTGCAAGTTCATTAACTTCTTTTACTGTCAAGTTAACTAATTGTTCTGCAAAAGCTTTCAAATCTGCCATTTTTGTATGAATTTAATTGTTTGTTACTAAATTGAATATAAAAAATTATTGTTTCCTAAGATATGAATCGTGTTATTATTCAGCACGTTCACCCAAAGTCTTAAGAACTCCGTGAATGGTGTTACCACCAGATTGAAGAGCTGAAACAACGTTCTTAGCAGGCGATTGCAACAATGCAATGATATCTGCGATAACTTCGTTCTTGCTCTTGATTGTAGCGAGAGCTTCAAGCTGATCTGCTCCAACATAGAAACCTTCTTCAGCGTATGCAGCTTTCAAAGAAGGAACTCCGTCCTTATACTCTTTAAGCAATTTAGCAGGTACGTTTGCTGTTTCTGTAAACATAACAGAAGTTGTACCTTTCAAAGAGTCGAACAATGGAGAGAAATCAACGTCCAAACTCATTAATGCTTTGTGAAGCAAACTATTCTTCACAACCATCAGCTTGATACCAGCCTTGAAACATTTTCTACGAAGTTCACTTGTTGAAGCTGCATCCATAGCAGTTGTATCAACCAAGTAGAAATGTCCGTATTGCTTTACAGTATCAGCCAACTGACTTATAATTGCGCCTTTATCTTCCTTTCTCATGATTACTCCTTATTTTAAATTTCGTCAACTGATTTAGGGTCAACTTTGATACCCTTACTCATTGTACTTGAAAGATAAATACTCTTTATATAAGTACCCTTAGCTGTAGTTGGTTTCAGTTTAATGATAGTTGCGATAAATTCTTTCGCATTTTCACGGATCTGGTCAGCAGTGAATGATACTTTACCGATTGAAGTATGAACGATACCACTCTTATCAACCTTAAAGTCAATCTTACCTTGCTTAACTTCCTTAACAGCCTTAGCTACATCCATAGTTACAGTACCACTCTTAGGGTTTGGCATCAATCCACGAGGACCGAGCACACGACCCAGAGCACCGATCTTACCCATGATAGACGGCATAGTGATGATCACATCAATATCAGTCCATCCACCTTTGATCTTTTCAATATATTCATCAAGACCAACATAGTCAGCACCAGCTTCTTTTGCAGCAGCTTCAGCATCAGGTGTACACAGAACAAGCACTCTAACCTGCTTACCTGTACCATGAGGAAGAGAAACAACACCTCTTACCATCTGGTTTGCCTTACGAGGGTCAACACCTAAACGTACGTCAATATCCAATGAAGCATCGAATTTTGTAAAAGTGATTTCTTTCACCAATTCAGAAGCTTCTTTCAGTGAGTATGCTTTCCCTGCTTCAATTTTTTCTGCAGCTAACTTTTGATTTTTTGTCAGTTTACCCATTCTCAATTGAAGTTAATTAGTTATTACCCGGGAAGTCACCTTTTACAGCGATACCCATACTTCTAGCTGTTCCAGCTACCATTCTCATAGCAGCTTCAATAGTAAAGCAGTTCAAGTCGACCATCTTGTCCTGAGCGATAGTACGAACCTGATCCCAAGTCAGTTCAGCAACTTTCTTACGGTTAGGTTCAGCAGAACCGCTCTTCAATTTAGTCATTTCCAACAACTGTATTGCTACAGGAGGAGTTTTGATTACAAAATCAAAAGACTTGTCTGTGTAGTAGGTAATGATAATAGGCAATACTTTACCTGCCTTGTCCTGGGTTCTGGCGTTGAATTGCTTGCAAAATTCCATGATATTAATACCCTTAGAACCTAAAGCAGGTCCAACGGGAGGTGATGGATTTGCAGCGCCTCCTTTAATCTGTAATTTGATTAGTCCAGCAACTTCTTTAGCCATTTCTTTAAAATTTAATATAATTGATTAACGAATAGAACAGACTCACGTAACAAAATGAGTTATTCTTTTTCCACATCCGTAAAGCCTAATTCAAGCGGAGTTTTACGCCCGAAAATTTTGACCATTACTTTCAATTTACGTTTTTCCGTACTCACTTCTTCAATAAAACCACTGAAGCCTGTGAAAGGTCCAACACAAACTTTCACTGTTTCTCCCACAGTATAAGGGATGCTTAAATCCTCTTCTACTTCCTGCAATTCATCTACCGTACCTAAAATACGATTCACTTCCGATTGTCTCAGAGGTACAGGATTTTCCTGACCGCCGAGGAAGCCGATTACATTAGGAATATTTCTCAAATAATGAGTTACTTCTCCCACTAGTGCAGCTTCAACAAGTACATATCCAGGCAGATAGCTTCTTTCTTTCACAATTTTCTTTCCATTGCGAACCTGAACGTACTTCTCGGTAGGAATCAATACCTGAGACACAAATTCGCTAAGTTCGTTATGCCTTAAATCTGCATCAAGGTATTCCTTCACTTTAGCTTCTTTTCCACTGACAGCACGTAACACGTACCATTTTTTTACAATCTCAGACATCTTTATAATACTTTAGTGCGGATAGATAATATCTCCCATTATAAACTGGAATGCAGAATCCATAAGAAAAACAACGAGTGCAATGAGTAGGGAAGCAGTTAAAACAACCACTGCACTGCTAGAAAGTTCCTTACTAGTAGGCCATGTAACTTTATGGACTAGTTCGTCATATGATTCCTTACAACTATTAGCTATCTTTTTAAACATATCTTATCAATTTTAGCACGGGAAGAGAGGCTCGAACTCCCGACACTCGGTTTTGGAGACCGATGCTCTACCAACTGAGCTATTCCCGTAAAAATAGTTCCCGAAATAAATTTCTCGGGAACTATATAAATATTCTTATTAATTATCTTGATTAGTCAAGAAGTTCTGTAATCTGACCAGCACCTACTGTACGTCCACCTTCACGGATAGCGAAACGAAGACCTACGTTCAATGCTACTGGGTAGATAAGTTCAACGTTGATAGTAACGTTATCACCTGGCATTACCATTTCAACTCCTTCTGGCAATGTGATTTCACCAGTACAGTCCATAGTACGCAAGTAGAACTGAGGACGGTATTTGTTGTGGAATGGAGTGTGACGACCACCTTCTTCTTTCTTCAAGATATAAACCTCAGCTTTGAATTTAGAGTGAGCTTTAACCTGTCCTGGGTGGCAAAGGATCATACCACGTTTGATTTCATTCTTGTCGATACCACGAAGCAACAAACCTACGTTATCACCAGCTTCTCCCTGATCCAACAATTTACGGAACATTTCAACACCAGTTACAACTGATTTCTTATCTTCACCAAGACCAAGAATTTCAACTTCATCACCAACTTTGATTACGCCAGCTTCGATACGACCTGTAGCAACTGTACCACGACCAGTGATTGAGAATACGTCTTCAACAGGCATCAAGAATGGTTTATCGATATCACGTGGAGGAAGTGGAATCCATGTATCAACAGCGTCCATAAGTTCCATTACTTTGTCTTCCCACTGTGGAACACCATTCAAAGCACCAAGTGCAGAACCACGGATGATAGGAGTGTTGTCACCGTCGAAATCATAGAATGAAAGCAATTCACGCATTTCCATTTCTACAAGTTCCAACATTTCTTCATCGTCAACCATATCACACTTGTTCAAGAATACAACAAGACGTGGAACGTTTACCTGACGAGCCAAAAGAATGTGTTCACGAGTCTGAGGCATAGGACCATCAGTAGCAGCAACTACGATGATAGCACCATCCATCTGAGCAGCACCAGTTACCATGTTCTTAACGTAGTCAGCGTGTCCCGGACAGTCTACGTGTGCATAGTGACGGTTAGCAGTCTGATATTCTACGTGAGAAGTATTGATAGTGATACCTCTTTCCTTTTCTTCAGGAGCGTTATCGATAGAATCGAATGAACGCATTTCTGAAAGACCTTTCTTTGCCAATACTGTAGTGATAGCAGCAGTCAAAGTAGTTTTACCGTGGTCAACGTGACCAATTGTACCGATGTTTACATGCGGTTTCGAACGTTCAAATTTCTCTTTAGCCATAGCTTTACTTGTTATTTATTTTGATTAATAATCAGCTTTTCTATTTCTTAAGAGCTGTTACCGGGACTTGAACCCGGGACCTCTTCCTTACCAAGGAAGTGCTCTACCGCTGAGCTATAACAGCGATAATTCAAAATTAACAAAGAGAGCGGAAGACGGGGCTCAAACCCGCGACCCTCAGCTTGGAAGGCTAATGCTCTATCAACTGAGCTACTTCCGCATCTTCTTTTGTGGGCAAAGATGGATTCGAACCACCGAAGGCGTAAGCCAGCAGATTTACAGTCTGCCCCATTTGGCCACTCTGGTATTTGCCCTAAAAATTTGAGCCTCTTGTCGGATTCGAACCAACGACCCCGAGATTACAAATCACGTGCTCTGGCCAACTGAGCTAAAGAGGCTTGTTCAAAAACTTTGCAACCGCAAAGCGGTAGTTTGCGGCTGCAAAGTTAGATATAATTTTTAAATCACAAAATAAATACTCTTATTTTTTTATTTAATTTGCTGTTTTTCTTTTGTTTTCTGCAATTGTTTCGACAAAGCATCCATACATGTATCAATAGCTTCTTCGAATGTATCGCATACTTTTTCTGCGTAAAACTCGGAATTCAAAGCCAATATTCTGACTCCAGCTTCTTTATTCATAGCTGTTTCCGGTTTTACTACCTTTAAAGACACCTCTACTTTCTTTATATCGTCGCAAAACTTCTCGAGCTTCTCTGCTTTTTTCTGAATAAAAGCTTCTAATTTGTCTGATGCATCGAAATGAATTGATTGAATTCTTACTTCCATAAAAACCTCCTTTTCTTTACGCTCTTGGATGAGCTTGTTTATATACTTTTTTTAATTCTTCAAAAGTCGTATGAGTATATATTTCAGTAGTCGTAACACTTTCATGCCCTAACAATTCCTTAACAGCTTCCAGCTCTGCATTGTTATTAAGCATCGCTGTAGCAAATGAATGTCTGAGCACATGCGGACTTCTTTTTTTCAACGCAACGACTTTCGACAGGTTTTGCTTCACCAATTTATAGACCAACATCTGATACAGCCTTTTCCCGTTTTTTCTTACAAAAAAAGCCTCACAAGAACAGCCTACCGCAACATTTCTACATTCCACATAAGACCGTATAGCATTTTTCAGATTTTCTCCAAAAGGAATCAGCCTTTGTTTATTTCGTTTTCCCGTCACTTTCATAACATTGGAAAACAAATCTATATCAGCATCATTAAGCGATATCAATTCGGAAAGCCTCACACCTGTTTCGTAAAACATGGCCATTATAAGCTTATCACGAACCCCTTCAAACGAATCATCAAAAAGACCGCCATCCAAAAGCCTATCCATATCACTTTCCCTAACAAAAGTCGGCAAAGGCTTTTTCCGCTTCGGCCCCTTTACTATAGACATCGGATCGACCGTTATCATCTTTTTCTTCAAAAGATACTTATAGAAAGTTCTCAGTGCACTAAGCTTACGATTTACCGAAGCCTCTGACATTCCACCTTCCATCAGTCTAACAATCCACCCTCGGACTATATCAGAATCAACGTTCTCAAGTTTCAATTCGCCGTCCACCCCATTCAAGTACCCTTGAAACTCCCTTAAATCTATTCCATAAGAAACAACAGTTTTCTCAGAATAGTTACGTTCATACCTTAGGTAATGAAGGAAAGACTCTACTGTCATAGAAACATTGCATTATTAATTCAGCAACGAATATATGAAAAAGAATTCAATAATTCAAAAAAAACTTTGCGAATTTATTATTCTTCTACCTGATGTAATTTCTGAACGTAAATAGCACGTTCCATTTTCAATCTTTTCAAAACAGACGGTTTGTCAAACTGCTGTCTGCTTCTAAGTTCTTTTACAACACCTGTTTTTTCAAATTTTCTCTTAAATTTTTTCAGCGCTTTTTCAATGTTTTCGCCTTCTTTTACTGGAACTACGATCATGTTTTTAAAAAATTAATTATGTTGTTGTTAAATATTTTTCCGCAGTCAAAATTGCGGTGCAAAATTACACATACTTTCTTAATATACAAAACTTTCCACGCATTTTTTCCACAAAACACATAAATAGCACTATCTTTGTAAATCAAATAATTACTAAAACC
>NZ_JADYTF010000380.1 GCF_021530995.1 Bacteroides caecigallinarum | reverse complement strand
GTTTTACCATAGGATTATGGTTAGGTTTTCTTAGCCATATCAGACGATATCAGTAATACAAAAAGAGAGGCGTCTTACCGCCTCCCCAAGTAGCATTACTGCGTACCGTCAGGATGTTTATTGCTGGCAGGTTGCTCCTCAGCAGAGCCTACTTCCTCTTAACATCCTGATACAAAGATATAAAACTAAAGTTAATTAATAATGAATTATCCAACTTTGTTTGGATTTTAAATGGAAA
>NZ_JADYTF010000379.1 GCF_021530995.1 Bacteroides caecigallinarum | reverse complement strand
AAGAAAATCAGCTTTCACTGCTCCAGGCACGGGTTTGCGACCCTGGCTCTCAGCAAAGGGATGCCAATCGAGAGCGTCAGCCGTATTTTGGGGCATACGAACATTGAGACCACGCAAATCTATGCGAGTGCGCCCAGATTGGTCGCTTGATAAATACTTCTGTAGCAAGAAGTTAGGATTGGGTTCAATATAATCCTATCGTCAATCAGCTTATCCGACGGGGAAACCTAACGGGGAG
>NZ_JADYTF010000378.1 GCF_021530995.1 Bacteroides caecigallinarum | reverse complement strand
GATCAGCCTGTTATCCCCGGAGTACCTTTTATCCTTTGAGCGATGTCCCTTCCATACGGAAACACCGGATCACTATGCTCTAGTTTCCTACCTGATCGACTTGTCAGTCTCCCAGTCAAGCACCCTTTTGCCATTACACTCTTGGGCCGGTTACCGATCGGCCTGAGGGTACCTTTAGAAGCCTCCGTTACGCTTTTGGAGGCGACCACCCCAGTCAAACTACCCACCAAGCAATGTCCT
>NZ_JADYTF010000377.1 GCF_021530995.1 Bacteroides caecigallinarum | reverse complement strand
TATTGCAACAGACCTCTCTGCCGCCTTTATCTCCTCTGTATATGAGAATTGCCCAAATGCGGTGCACGTGTTTGACCATTTCCATGTGGTAAAGCTTATGAACGAGAAGCTGGATGAAATACGCAGGATACAATACCACATGGAAAAAGACATCAACAAACGTAAGGTGTTGAAAGGTACGCGATACCTGTTACTGAGTAATGGGGCGGATATCTTCGACAAGGAGTATAAGACACGGCTTGACA
>NZ_JADYTF010000376.1 GCF_021530995.1 Bacteroides caecigallinarum | reverse complement strand
TAAAGCTTATGAACGAGAAGCTGGATGAGATACGCAGGATACAATACCACATGGAAAAAGACATCAACAAACGTAAGGTGTTGAAAGGTACGCGATACCTGTTACTGAGTAATGGGGCGGATATCTTTGACAAGGAGTATAAGACGAGGCTTGACAACGCGTTGGCCATGAACAAGCCCCTGTCGCAGGCATACTACCTGAAAGAACAGCTCAGGGAAATCTGGACGCAAGTCAATAAGAACAATGCTG
>NZ_JADYTF010000375.1 GCF_021530995.1 Bacteroides caecigallinarum | reverse complement strand
CAGGGGCTTGTTCATATCCAGCGCGTTGTCAAGCCGTGTCTTATACTCCTTGTCGAAGATATCCGCCCCATTACTCAGTAACAGGTATCGCGTACCTTTCAACACCTTGCGTTTGTTGATGTCTTTTGGTTCATCCGACATTTCGCGTGATAGTTTATTAAAGAAGAAAACCGCTGCACAAATTGTATATTTGAATAAGCACAAGCAAACGTACAATTATGAACAGCAGTTTTCTATATCATGCGTGGGG
>NZ_JADYTF010000374.1 GCF_021530995.1 Bacteroides caecigallinarum | reverse complement strand
ATCAACAGCATATACGAGAGATACTTGCCTCAAAAGAGTGATATGGCAATTTGTACATAGGGGAACTTAAAAGTGAAGTCCCCCTCTTTCTTTGTTTTTCCGCAAGGTCAACCTAGATTCCTCTTTCCTGACTTTATCATTGCGTCACCCAAATCATAACTCTAACCAGTCATCAGTATCAATGAGGTACGCTATAGCTCTCTCCTCCTCTGTGAGGCAGAGAGTTTTTGTTATAGTGTCTTTATTCTCCG
>NZ_JADYTF010000373.1 GCF_021530995.1 Bacteroides caecigallinarum | reverse complement strand
TTCATCTCCTCTGTATATGAAAATTGCCCGAATGCGGTGCACGTGTTTGACCATTTCCATGTGGTAAAGCTTATGAACGAGAAGCTGGATGAAATACGCAGGGTGCAATACCACATGGAAAAAGACAGGTTCATCCGACATTTCGCGTGATGCGGCAATCATGCAGTGCATATAGCCTCAATTCAAAGTATCGTTCATCCCTAAATCCATATGCCGTTCTCTTCATGACCTTTATCTTGTTGTTGATGCCT
>NZ_JADYTF010000372.1 GCF_021530995.1 Bacteroides caecigallinarum | reverse complement strand
AATGCCGTCTCAGATAATCCACTGTGGCCTTCTTGCTCATGGGAGAGCATATTCTGGATACTACAAGATGACGTAGTTCCTCATCCTGTATGATATTGAATCCGATTTTATCGTAAACTTTATTGATGATTCTCTGAGGTGAATTCAGAGAAGTACTTATTATATTGGATACAATGTACTCAGTCATTGAATTCTCTTCCCGTCTTAGTTTTTCACACTCATCATCAGGGAAGCTTATGGTTTGCTGTCCACCGT
>NZ_JADYTF010000371.1 GCF_021530995.1 Bacteroides caecigallinarum | reverse complement strand
AAAAATGATTGCAACAAGGCAATAAACTGTATTATGACAACAATCCGTCATTTCAATCTGCGTTCGTCTTGCATTGGTGTTGAGAAACGGCATAATTGCAAGTTGAGTTGTCTTCAAGTATTGGAACTGCTGCTTGTCTTCCCGTTCTTCATGGTCAAGAACTCTTTCCAATATCACCATTCGGGACTTTCCAAGTTTTTCTCCTGTCAAAAGGATATGTTCTATCGTTTCATGGAGCAGGACAACATTGACTGG